>CABSXY010000024.1 GCA_902481695.1 uncultured Haemophilus sp.
AAAACGGAAGGTATCTGCCAAGAAATTTACGTCGATACGCCGGGACTTCATATTGAAGAAAAACGCGCGATTAACCGTTTAATGAACCGTGCAGCAAGCTCAGCAATCGGGGATGTGGATCTCATTATTTTTGTTGTAGATGGTACACATTGGAATGCCGATGATGAAATGGTGTTAAACAAATTACGTAATGCCAAAGCGCCTGTTGTACTCGCCATTAACAAAGTTGATAACGTCAAGAATAAAGATGATTTATTGCCATTCATTACAGAATTAGGCAGTAAGTTTGACTTTGCACACATTGTGCCGATTTCTGCGCAACGTGGTAATAACGTGCATCAATTAGAGAAAATTGTTCGTCAATCATTACGTAAAGGTGTTCATCACTTCCCTGAAGATTATGTAACGGACCGTTCACAGCGTTTTATGGCGTCAGAAATTATTCGTGAAAAATTAATGCGTTTCACAGGGGAAGAGCTACCTTATTCGGTAACGGTTGAAATTGAACAATTTAAAGTAAATGAGCGTGGTACTTATGAAATTAATGGCTTGATTTTAGTTGAACGCGAAGGCCAAAAGAAAATGGTTATTGGGGCTCAAGGGCAAAAAATTAAAACCATTGGTATGGAAGCGCGCGCTGACATGGAACGCTTATTTGATAATAAAGTACACCTTGAACTTTGGGTAAAAGTGAAGTCCGGTTGGGCGGATGATGAACGCGCCTTAAGAAGTTTAGGTTATATGGATGAATAAAAAACTTGAGCAATACTCTATACTATTCTATTATTAGCGAAATTTTTATGTTTACTAATAAAAACAAGGAGATGGTAGATGAGTATCTATGCCTTAAAACCCAAATTTCAGAATTTACTTCGGCCTTTAGTTAGGCAATTAGCGGCAAAAGGCGTAACAGCAAATCAAGTTACGCTAATTGCCTGCTTACTTTCAATTTTATTAGGTGTGGTTCTCGCACTATTTCCGACATTTTCCTCTCTTTTCTTTCTTATTCCTATTTGGTTGTTTTTACGTATGGCGTTGAATGCCATTGATGGCATGCTCGCACGTGAATTTAATCAAAAAAGTCGATTAGGCGGCTATCTTAATGAGATCACTGATGTCGTTTCAGATGCGGCACTTTATCTTCCTTTTGCTTTTGTCGCGCCTTTTGATGGTATTCAAATCTCAAGTATTATTTGGCTTGCGGCGTTGAGTGAGTTATGTGGCATCTTGGGACAGGTTCAAGGCAAAACGCGTCGTTATGATGGCCCAATGGGTAAAAGTGATCGTGCATTCGTATTTGGTGTGCTCGGTTTACTCTATGCGGTGAATGGTAGCTTGCATTCGCTTTTCTGGTGGGTAGCCAATATCGTGATTATCTTGCTCATTGTGACTTGTATTAAGCGAGTAAAAAATGGTTTAGCCGAAGTGACGGAATAATAGGAGCAAATATGTTTGCGAGATTAATCGATTTTTTATTGTGTCGTTTTGCTTCTTTTATTACAGGCGTTCGACCACAACCCGCAATTGCGAAACAATCTTCAGAAGGGCATCGAGTCTATTTTGCCAATCATAATAGTCATGGGGATTTTATCTTACTTTGGATTTCATTGCCTTATGAAGTAAGAAAACAAACTCGCCCTGTTGCAGGCAAAGATTATTGGACGAAAGGCGCAATTCGTCGCTTTTTAGCCTATAAAGTGTTCAATATGTTACTGATTGAACGTAATAGCCAAGATCCAAAAGCTGCCATACGACAAATGAGCGAAGCATTAGTCAATGACTCCCTGATTATCTTTCCTGAAGGAACTCGTAAGATGGATGATGATTTACCACTTCAGCCATTTAAAAGCGGATTGTTCTATTTAGCAAAAGAAAATCCCGATTGTGAATTTGTGCCCGTTTGGATTAGCAATATGAATAATGTTTTACCAAAAGGTTTTATTTTGCCAATACCGTTGTTATGTGATCTGTATGTGGGCGAACCATTAAAGATTGAGAACGGAGAGACCAAAGAGGCCTTTTTAACACGTGCTCAATCGGCATTATTAAGTTTAAACGTCAGTGAAAAAGGCAAATCTTAGGAGCAAATGATGACAGAAATATGGCAACTCTTCGGTGGTTTATTTATCGCCTTAATTTTTGCTTCCTCAGTGGGATATATTTTAAAACGCAGATCGGGTGTGGATACACCAAATAGCGTTATTGATAACCTGAATGCACGCATCAATGCTTGGTGGGTGATGATTGGGATTATCTTTATTGCGAGTTTATTGGGCTTTTATGGCGTAATTGGGCTCTTTTTGATTATTTCATTTATGGGATTGCGTGAGTTTCTTTCTCTATTGAATATTCGTCGAGGCGATCATCTTGCGCTAGCCGCTTGTTTTTATGTGATCTTGCCATTGCAATATTTTTTAGTCGCCATTGATTGGTTTAGCATGTTCACCATTTTCATTCCCGTATATGGCTTCTTATTTTTACCTATTCTGTCGGCATTACTCGGCGATCCGGCGCATTTCTTAGATCGTTCAACAAAAATTCAGTGGGCATTGATGATTAGCGTATTCTGTATTTCACATATCCCGGCCTTACTGACACTTGATATCTCAGGTTATGAAGGAAAAAATCTTTTATTAATGATCTTCTTAATCTTGGTAGTACAGTCAAGTGATGTGTTGCAATACGTTTGGGGTAAACTTTTTGGTAAGCATAAAATTGCGCCAACCTTATCGCCATCTAAAACGGTAGAAGGGTTTGTTGGTGGGGTATTAAGCGCAAGTTTATTAGGGATGTTGCTTCATTGGATGACACCATTTAATGCATGGCAAGCCTTTTTAATGAGTCTGTTAATTTGCTTAATGGGATTCTTAGGGGGACTTGTGATGTCAGCAATGAAACGCAGTATGGGTGTGAAAGACTGGGGGAATATGATCAGTGGCCATGGTGGTATTTTAGACCGTATGGATTCACTGTGTTTCTCCGCACCAATTTTCTTCCATGTGGTGCGCTATTTCTGGGCATAGTTATAAATCATGAAATAAAAAAAGAGCGGTTAATTAACCGCTCTTTTTTATTATTGACGATAAGTCTCTAAGAATCGTGCCAATTTGCCAATGGCTTCTTCTAATTGACCGGTATAAGGAAGTGTCACCACACGGAAGTGATCCGGTGAATGCCAGTTAAAGCCTTTACCGTGCACGAGAAGCACTTTTTCTTTACGTAATAAATCGAGCACAAATTTTTCATCACTATGAATGTTGAATTTTTGGATGTCGAGTTTCGGGAACATATACATCGCCCCCATTGGTTTTACGCAGCTAATACCTGGGATTTGAGTCAGTAACTCATAGGCTTTATTGCGTTGTTCCAGCAAACGACCGCCCGGTTGAACAAATTCATTAATACTTTGATAGCCACCTAATGCAGTTTGAATGGCGTGCTGCATCGGTACGTTTGCACATAAACGCATAGACGCCAGCATATCCAGGCCTTCAATATAGCCTTTAGCATGTTGTTTTGGCCCATTTAAAATCATCCAACCTTGACGGAAACCCGCAACACGATACGCTTTTGATAAACCATTGAATGTAATCGTTAATACATCTGGGGCTAGGGCAGCAATATGATGGTGGACAGCACCATCGTATAGAATTTTGTCATAAATCTCGTCTGCAAAAATAATCAGATTATTTTCACGTGCAACTTGGATAATTTCTTCGAGTAACGCTTTGCTATAAACTGCACCCGTTGGGTTGTTCGGGTTGATCACGACGATAGCTTTGGTTTTGGCATTAACTTTTGCGCGAATATCATCAATAGCAGGGAACCAACCAGCCTCTTCATCACATAAATAATGTACTGCATTTCCGCCCGCTAATGTCACAGCCGCTGTCCATAATGGATAGTCTGGCATTGGAACTAAGACTTCATCACCATCATTGAGAAGTGCTTGCATGGACATGGTAATCAATTCAGATACACCATTTCCGATGTACACATCGTTTACTGTCGCATCATGAATACCTTTAGATTGATAGTATTGCACGATAGCTTTACGTGCCGAATATAACCCTTTGGAATCGCAATAACCTTGTGCAGAGGGTAGGTTGCGGATAACATCAACTAAAATTTCATCAGGCGCTTCAAAACCAAATGGGGCAGGGTTGCCAATATTAAGCTTTAAAATTTTATTGCCTTCTTCTTCTAGGCGTAAAGCTTCTTTGTGAACCGGTCCACGAATATCGTAGCAAACGTGTTCTAATTTGTCTGATTTCGGAAAAGATCTCATTAGTAACATCCTATGATAATTAGATTTTCATTCAAAAATTACGTCTAATTTACGCTTAAATTCTTATCTTGAAAAGATTTAATAAAAAAATTTTTTGAATGTATTAAAGTGCGGTAGAATATGGGCTAATTTTTTGTGTGTTTTATTATTTTTCATGGGCCCTTTAGAACAAGCTAAATCTGAGCTAATTCGCCAGTTTGAAACCTTGGCGACAACTGATCAGCAACCCACTATTGTACGTCTTCAGACGAAGGTGAAATTGGGTGTTGATCTTTTGGCATGGATGAAAGGGCAACTTGTTTATCCACAATTTTATTTACGTTTTCGTGATAAAGCTAAAACCGTCGCAGCGGTGGGGAAAGTGCGGTCATTTTCAGATGTGAATTTGGCACAGCAATTTATCCAAGAACACGATTTCCCTTTAGTGGGCGGTTTACAGTTTCAAGGTGAAAGCCAGTTTATTTTGCCTCAAGTTTTAATTGAACAACAACGTGGAGAGACTGAGATTTCAGTTTTTGTTGAAACAAATGAGCTTAATCTGGCAAAAGCGGTATTGAATTCATTCGAAAAAACGACCGCACTTTTACCACTTAATCAATTAACCATCGAAAACGTAGAGCCAAAAGCGAATCAAGGCACGTGGTGTGATTGGGTCAATCAAGCGCTCACTCGAATTCGCCAAGGGGAATTAACCAAGCTCGTCTTAGCAAATGAAACAGTGTTTCGCATTCATGGCGAATTAAACGGAAAAGATTTTCTTGCTGCAAGCCAAGCAAAAAATAGTGGTTGTTACCATTTTTTATGGGCAGATAATGGTGAAAACTGTTTTGTAGGTTCGACGCCTGAACGCTTATTTGCACGAGATGATCATCAGTTATTTACGGAGGCGCTTGCGGGGACTGCACCTGTTAGTGATAATCCGAGTGAAAATGATGAACGCGCGAATTGGTTATTAAATGATGAAAAAAACCTCAATGAAAACTGGTTGGTGGTTGAAGATATTTCACAAAATATCAGTCACTTAGTGGAACAAATTACCGTTGACGATGTCGCATTAAAGTCATTACGCAAAGTGCAGCATTTGATTCGAAAAATGCAAGCAAAATTGACCGCACTTTGTACGGATGCCGATTTACTGAAGGCGATTCATCCAACGGCGGCTGTATCAGGCTTACCACAGCAACAAGCGAAGAAAGCCTTGGCTGAAATTGAAACTTTTGATCGTCGTTGGTATGCCGGTACATTAGGCATGATGAGTCAACATCTTTCAGAATTTTGCGTCACCATTCGTTCGGCTTTTATTGAAGAAAACCGAGTGCGTGTATTTGCTGGAGCCGGTATTGTGGAAGGCTCACAACCTGTAGAAGAGTGGTTAGAAATTGAACGTAAAGCGGCAGGGCTCATTTCCCTGTTTGCAGAGAATAACGGAGAATAAGAAGAATGTCTGTAAGCGTATTTAATCGTTGTTGGTCAAAGGTGATCTTAGAAACCTTGGTTCGCCAAGGCGTGAGTCACTTTTGTATTGCGCCAGGTTCACGCTCAACACCTTTAACGCTAGAAGCTGTGCGTTTACAAAATGCTTCTCGTGCAACGTGCCATAGTCACTTTGATGAACGTGGTTTAGGCTTTTTTGCCTTGGGGATTGCAAAATCTACTCAAGCACCTGTTGCCGTGATTGTCACCTCGGGCACAGCTGCAGCCAATTTATATCCTGCGATTATTGAAGCTCGCCAAACAGGCGTGAATTTAATTATTCTTACCGCTGATCGTCCACCTGAATTATGGGAATGTGGGGCAAATCAAGCTATCGTGCAACAAAATATGTTTGCCGATTACCCCGTTGCAAGTGTCAATCTACCTAAACCTCAGGCAGATTATGCAGCAAAATGGTTAATTTCGACGTTAGAACAAGCTTTCTATAAACAAAAGCAACAACCAGGTGTGGTACATATCAATGTGCCTTTTGCAGAGCCACTTTATAATGCCCAAGATCAAGAAATTGACGGTCATCCATGGTTAATACCAATTCAACGTTGGTTAAGTCAGCCTAAAAATTGGGTTGATCATCAACCATTACAGCAAGAAGTGTTAATGCACGAGAATTGGGATACTTGGCGTACGAAACGTGGTGTGATTGTGGCAGGACAATTAACGCCTGAACAAGCAATGGGCATTAACTCATGGGCAAATACCATGGGATGGATTTTGCTTACGGATATTCAATCAGGTGTAGAACCTCTCATGCCTTATGCGGATATTTGGTTAGCAAACCAAACTGTGAAGCAAAAATTACTTCAAGCTGATATTGTGATTCAATTTGGCTCTCGTTTTATCAGTAAACGGATTAACCAATTCTTAGCGGAATTCCAAGGTGAATTTTGGGTGGTGGAGCAAAGTCAAAATGCAGTTGATCCAAACCACCATACGCAAACTCGCTTTAACGCCAAAGCTCATCATTGGTTACGTGCACACCCGCCATTGCGTCAAAAGCCTTGGTTGCTCGAACCTCTTGCACTTTCGAAATTCTGTGCAACCTTTATCGAACAACAAGTCGGTGGTAATCTTAATGAAGCCTCATTAGCACATCATATTGAGCGTGTTTTACCTTACAACGGTATTTTGTTCTTAGGAAACAGTCTTTTTGTGCGTTTGGTTGATGCGTTAACCAAATTACCCGAAGGGTATCCGATTTATACCAACCGTGGTGCAAGCGGAATTGATGGCTTATTAGCAACGGCTGCAGGTATTGGTATCGGTGCCGATCAACCTGTGGTGGCCATGATTGGCGATACGTCTACGCTTTATGATTTGAACTCTTTAGCCTTATTTAAGAATGTGACTCAACCAACTATTATTTTTGTAATTAACAATAATGGTGGCGCAATCTTTGATATGTTGCCGGTGGATGAAGAGGTGAAAGAGCAGTTCTATCGCTTGCCACATAATGGTGATTTCTCTCAAGTCGCGGCAATGTTTGGCTTAAAATATGCCCTGCCTTACACCTGGGCAGATTTAAGCTCCGTGTTAAAACAAGCTTATACTCGCCGCCGTGCGACATTAATTGAAATCAAAACAAACCCAAGTGATGGCAGCGCAACCTATAAGCGCTTGATTGAACAAATCAGCCACGCGGTTATTGGTGAATAATTTCTTTCCCCTCTTATATAGAGGGGATTTCTTTATATGGCATGATTATGATGAATCTTGTTTTTCTTCATGGCTTATTAGGTACGAAATCAGATTGGCAAAAAGTCATTGAAAATCTACCGCACTTTCGTTGTTTCTCTCTCGATTTACCGTTTCATGGTGAGAATAAATCTGTTGCTGTTGAAGATTTTGAGCAAACCGCTCAGTGCCTTGAAGAACAAATTCAACATCTCATAAAAAATGAGCCTTATATCTTAATCGGTTATTCACTTGGTGGACGAATCGCACAATATTATGCACTGCAAGCGAAAGTGAAAATAGGGCATTTAAAGGCCGTCATTTTAGAAGGGGCGAATTTAGGTTTACAGTCTGAGCAAGAAAAGCAAAGTCGTTTGGTCAATGACGAAATGTGGGCTGAGTGTTTTTTTCATGAAAAGCCTGAAACCGTGCTCGAAGATTGGTATCAACAACCTGTTTTTTCTCATTTAAATGAACCGCAACGTAAGGCAT
This sequence comes from uncultured Haemophilus sp., assembly GCA_902481695.1. Taxonomy (GTDB): domain Bacteria; phylum Pseudomonadota; class Gammaproteobacteria; order Enterobacterales; family Pasteurellaceae; genus Haemophilus_D. Next base: position 7,946 of record CABSXY010000024.1, read on the forward strand.
TAATTGAAAAGCGAAAAGCCAATTGTGGGGCAAATATTGGTCATATGTTATTAGCCACTAGTCTTGCCAAGCAGCCTGATTTCCGAGAGAAAGTGCGGTCAAGTTTGCTGCCATTTTTTTATTTTTGTGGTGAACGAGATCAGAAGTTTCGTCAAATGGCAGAGGATAATCAACTTGATTTAACGATTATTCCTGATGCTGGTCATAATGCACATTTAGAAAATCCGACATATTTTGCTGAAAAAATAGAAAATATCGTATTAAAAATTGCTCAACCTTAAGAGAAATGCTAGGATTTAGCCCTTTCATTTTATTTGACTCTTAAGGAAGCAAAATGTCCTCACAACTTCGTAATGATCCATTTAAGGTTGCTTTGGCATCCATGGTGGGTACTGCAATTGAATTCTTCGATTATTATATCTATGCAGCGGCTGCAGTATTAGTTTTTAACACGCAATTCTTCCATAGTGGCGATCCGCTTTCAGATGATTTGCTTTCTCTTTCGACATTAGCTTTAGCGTTCTTTGCTCGTCCCATTGGCTCCGCTTTATTTGGGCACTTTGGTGACAAGATCGGTCGTAAGAAAACCTTGGTCGCCTCTTTGGTTTTAATGGGCGGATCTACGGTCGTTATCGGCTTGTTGCCGACTTATTCTCAAATTGGTATTTGGGCACCGATTTTGTTATGTATTTGCCGTGTCGGTCAAGGTATTGGTCTTGGTGGTGAATGGGGTGGTGCCGCTTTAGTGGCAACAGAAAATGCGCCAGAAGGAAAACGTGCTTGGTATGGCACATTCCCTCAATTAGGTGCACCAATTGGTTTATTTGTAGCTAATGCAACCTTCTTCTTAGTGAGCTATTTCTGGGGGCAACAAGCCCTTGTTGAGTGGGCATGGCGTATCCCGTTTGTTTCTTCTTTAGCCTTAGTTTTAGTTGGGTTGTATGTTCGTTTAACTTTACATGAGAGCCATGTCTTCGTTGAAGCGGAAGAAAAAGGGAAAAAATTAAAAGCACCGGTGAGTGTGGTATTTACTAAACACTTTAAACCGATGGTGATTGGTACCTTTATTATGGTGGCGACTTATTCCTTGTTCTATATTATGACTGCCTTTGCTCAAGCGTATTCTCGTACACCGGCAACCCTTTCAGAAGCGGGCTATCCTATGGGGTTAGGCATTCCTGCAAATACCTTCACGGGATTACTCTTAATGAGTGCGATCGTTTTTGCGATTTTTATCAGTATTTCAGGTCTTTATGCAGATAAAATCGGTCGTCGCAAATGGTTAATTTGGACAACGGTCAGCATTTTAATTTTTGCATTATGTATGCCATTATTCCTTGGAAACGGTACACCAGCTTCTGTATTTGCTTTCTTAGTAATTGGTATGGCATTAATGGGCATGACATTTGGTCCAATGGCGGCGTTATTACCTGAATTATTCCCAACGGAAGTACGTTATTCTGGTGCTTCTTTAGCCTACAATATTGCATCGATTATCGGGGCCACTATTGCGGCAATGATTTCATTAAAAATCAATGCACTTTATGGCTTAATGGGCGTGGGGATTTATTTAGCTATTAATGCATTTTTAACCTTGTTAGCATTATTAGCCTCAAAAGAAACGAAAAACGTCGATTTAACGCAAATCTAGTGATAAATTGATAATGAAAAAGCTGATGTAAATTACATCAGCTTTTTTTATTTGTTGAAAGGAAGCAGTAAAAAAGAGCGTATTGCTACGCACTCAGATTATAAAAGTGCGGTTAAAAAACAGTGTGTTTTTAACATCAGATATGAAAAGAATTAATCTTCACTCCATACTTCTTTGGCAATTTCTTCAACATAACGGACTTTTGCCCATTGCTGTGCTTCCGTCATGATATTTCCTTCTTCAGTTGACGCAAAACCACATTGTGGGCTTAAGCAAAGCTGCTCAAGTGGAACATATTGAGTTGCTTCTTCAATGCGTGCTTTAATAGTCGTTTTATCTTCTAATTCAGGGAATTTTGAACTGATTAAACCTAATACAACACGGCCTTTATGTGGATTATTGGCAAAGTGTTTTAATGGTTCAAACCCACCAGAACGCTCATCATCATATTCAAGGAAATAGCCATCGTATTGGGTTTGACCGAATAACGCATCCGCAATAGGATCGTATGCGCCGGTTAGTAAATAAGTTGAACGGAAGTTGCCACGGCAAACGTGCGTGGTGATAACCATATCTGCTGGTTTAGCAGCTAATACAACCTGAATATTTTCAAGCGCCTGTGCTTTATCTGCTTCAAATTCTGGTTTTAAGTGATTGTTACAGAGTGAGCCCCAATACACATCATCAAATTGTAAATAACGGCAACCTGCATCATAGAAAGCTTTGATCGCATCTTTATAAGCTTGTTGAACATCTTTGGCAAATTCTGCACGCGTCGCATAAACGCCCGTATCCCATTGGATTGGATACATTAATTGATTTGGACTAGGGATGGTATATTTTACGACGCCACGATCCCCAACAATGTCTTGTAATTTTTTAAAATGTTCGATAAATGGATGGTTGGGATTCCAAGATACTTTACCGCAGCAACGTGTATTATAAGGTTTGGTTTCCACACCATTAAATTTATAACCATGTTCAGGGTGATAACCTTCGATGCCATTTAGGTTTTCTAAGAAATCGATGTGCCAAAACGCACGGCGATATTCCCCATCAGTGATGACTTGAATACCTGCATCTAACTGAGCTTGTACCAATTTAGCAATTTCTTGATCTTCAACTTCCGTTAATTGTTCACGAGAAATTTCACCTGCTACAAATTTTGCACGGGCTTCTTTTAAAGGTTGAGAACGTAAATATGAGCCCACAGTATCAGCGTGGAAGGGAAGTGTTTTTGATGTCATGTTTATATCCTTTTTTTAATTTTAATATGATGATTTTAACGTAAGGATATTTCATGATCAAAGTAATGATTTTTTCATTCATGATGAAAATAATTAATGTAGAGAAAGATTAGCTTTCAGCAATCCCCATTGCACAAACGGCAGCAGAACTCCATGCCCATTGAAAATTATAGCCACCTAACCAACCAACGACATCGAGCACTTCACCGATAAAATAGAGGCCTTTAATCTTTGTGGCTTCCATGGTTTTGGATGAAATCTCATGGGTATCAACACCGCCCATTGTGACTTCAGCCGTGCGGTAGCCTTCAGTGCCATTAGGAATGAATTGCCAATTATGGATTAAATTATCTAGATTTTCTAATCGCACTTTGCTTAAGTTCGCAATCACTTCATCTTGAATCAAGCCTTGCTCTAACCAAAGCTCAACTAATTTTTTCGGCAATAAACGACTTAATACAGTCTTTAATTGCAATTTAGGTGAAGATTGACGCAATTCATTCAGGTGATAGCGAATATCTCTATAAGGCAATAAATCTAAATGAATGCTTTCACCCGGTTGCCAATAATTGGATATTTGCAAAATAGCAGGACCAGATAAACCGCGATGGGTGAATAGCATTTGATGAGTAAAGGTTTTGTGCTGATTCGTTGCAGCTACATCTAATGAAACGCCAGAGAGTGCCGAGTAGAATTTGTCACTTTCTCGCCATGTGAAGGGTACAAGGCTTGCACGCGGAGGAATCACATTTAATCCAAACTGTTCTGCAATTTGATAGCCAAAAGGCGAAGCACCTAAACCGGGCATGGAGAGCCCACCTGTGGCGATAATTAAATTCTGGCATTGCCATTCAACCGCATTTACCTTTAATTTGAACCGTGCGTTAGGGATATTTTCAATGGCCTCAACATCACTCACTTCGCTGCGTAGTTGAATGTGAACACCGTATTTGTCACATTCTGTTCCGAGCATCTTCACAATATCTTCTGCACCGTTATCACAAAATAACTGACCTAATTCTTTTTCGTGGTAAGGGATGCCGTACTCAGCGACTAAAGCAATGAAGTCCCATTGTGTATAACGTTTTAAGGCGGATTTGACGAAGTGTTTGTTCTGGCTGATATAACGGCCAGACGTAATTTCCATATTGGTGAAATTACAGAATCCACCGCCAGACATTAAAATTTTTCGGCCAATTTTCTTACCATTATCAAAAATCGTGGCTTGTTTGCCCAGTTTGCCTAACTGAGCGGCACAAAATAAGCCAGCAGCACCGGCTCCAATAATGATATTTTCTGAATAATGAGACATAGCTTATTGTGAGGTTTGTCCTTTTTCAAAATAGTCTATCATTTTGATTCGTTGGATGACAGTACGACGATCCACGGCAGCATTACCTGAATCTAATAATTGCTGCCAATAAGCTTTGGCTTTTTCAGCTTCATGATTTTTAAAAGCTTCAGTCGCCAATAATGTGATTACCGAGATTTCATGTTTATCTTGTTTTAACGCTTCATCCATTATTTGCTGGATTTGTGGTGTGATATTTTGGCCGGCTTGATAATAAAGAGCGGTCGCTTTGAGACCTAAAATAGCCGGTGTTGTGCCTGAAATTTTTTCTGCATTGCTATAGGCGATGAGCGCATGATCAAATTCATCATTTTGCATATAGGCATCACCAAGCTGAGCCCAAAGCTCAGGGTTATTCACATCTTCTCGAATTTTATTTTGAATTTTGAGCACTATATCTTCTTTTTGATGCACCATTGATGTATCGGCTTTTTTATTGGCAAGCTCAACCATCTCTTTTTCGCCTTGTTGAACACGCTCAAAACGATCAAGGGAGAAGTAATAACTTAAAGGAAGAATCAATAAGATTGCAAAGACCCAAATCGCGGATTTGGTTTCAAATTTGACCGCACTTTTTTCTTCTTTAGGCGCTGTATGAGGTTGATTTTCAAGTGGTTTAGGGGCGTCTTCTGATTTTTTAGTGGAAAACAAAATCAATGCAAAAGCACCAATTAATAGCAAAATAGGCAATAGCCAGAGGAGTGCAGTATTCCATTGGAAAGGGGGCTTATAGTTCACGAAATTACCGAAACGTGCGGTCATTGTGTCGATAATTTGTTGGTTCGTTTTTCCTTCATCTACCATTTTATAGACTTCGATACGTAAGTCATAAGCGATGGGGGAGTTGGACTCAACTAAGTTCTGATTCTGACACTGTGGGCAGCGTAAGGATTTTGCTAACTCAACAGCACGAGTACGGTCTGCTTGGTTTTTAAAATCATAGGTATCCACCATTTCTGCGTGAGCAAAAAGGGCGAAAGTCAGTAAAAGTGCGGTCAGAAATCGGGTTAATTTTTTCATTTTACTTTTTAGTTAATTCATCAAGTTTTGGTTTGATTTCGGTAAGCCACGTTTCGCGATCCATATAGCCAGAATGACGATAACGGATCATGCCGTGCTCATCGACAATATAGGTTTCTGGTGCGCCATCTACGCCCAATTGCATCGCAAATTCACCACGGCTATCGTCAATAGTGAGTATAAATGGATTGCCCATGCGTTCGAGCATCGCAATGCCGTTTTGAGGTTTGTCACGATAGTCGATTCCAACAATGGGTACTTCTTTTGATATTTCCATTAAAAGAGGGTGTTCCTGTTGGCAATAGCCACACCAACTTCCCCACACATTAAGTAGGAAAGGTTTCTTTGGGAAATCTCTCGGGCTGACAATTTGACTCGGTTCAAGCAAATTCGCTTGATAGAATTCTGGCACAGGCTTATCAATGAGTGCTGAGGCAATTTGTTTTGGATCTTTGTGTAAGCCAACAAAAAGCAGTAAGCAAATACTCAATAACAAAATCAGCGGTAAAAACAAAATAAACTTTTTATTCATCACGTTTTCTCTTCAAATTGATGGCTGAACATAATGCGCCAAGTGCCATTAAAATGCCTCCGAGCCATAACCAGCGAATAAGTGGTTTGTAATGCAAGCGGAATGTGAATTCACCTTTGCCTAAGTTATCACCCATAACAATATATAAATCGCCCCAAAGGCCTGCATCTAAGCCAACTTCACTCATGGTCATGGTGCGAACATCATAATATCGGCGTTCCGGTACAATTTCAGCGTAAGGTTTGCCTTGTTCTGACACGCTAAAGAAAGCGACTTCGGCGGTAAAGTTTGGTCCAATTTCATTGGAAAAACGATCGTAGTGGAATTCAAATTGACCTAATTGTTGGCTTTGTTGTGGTGCGAGTCTAACACCTAATTCACTACCAAAGTAACTACTCATTACGGCACCCATTGTGGCAATCGCCACGCCGCAGTGTGCAAGAATCATCCCGAAATAGGCAAGTCTTACTTTTGCCCAATTTTGCCATAAGGTGACGAATAATACCCAAATAGCGAGGGTAAGTAACACATAAGCGAAGAAATGGAAACGTAATGCGCCATCATTTTGCAGCGCATTCCAAATCATGCCATAAGCAATCACTGCAGCAGGAAGAAGTAATAACAAGCGTTTGAAAAAGCGTTTTTTATCGACTTTAAACCAGCTTAAGCAAAGCGTCGCCGCCATCACAAAAAGCACTAAAGTGAGCAATGGCAAGAAAATGCTATTAAAGTAAGGTGCGCCCACGGAAATGCTGCCCCAACTCATGGCTTGGAAAAGCATCGGATAGAAGGTACCTAAGAAGGTACTGACGGTGGCAACAGTCAATACGATGTTTAAGCCTAAAATTGCCCCTGTTTTAGAAATGAGCGGAAATTTGACCG
>CABSXY010000025.1 GCA_902481695.1 uncultured Haemophilus sp.
GCAAAAGCAAAAGAGATTTTATAATTATTAAAATGGATAAAGGCAGGTAATGACCTGCCTTTCTTTTTATGCCTAGACAAAGTCTAGGAATAAAAACATGCGCTATGCGTATGGAATTAGAAAACTTAAGCGGTGAGTATAAAAAATCCTCAATATATAATGAATATGACTGTCAACCAAAATTTAAAATATAGATGGACATCATAGTTAATGAAACCAACAATGACTCAAGTCTATTTCACACAAAATTGAGCAGTAAGTATCATATAGTCATTACGCCTAAATACAGAAGAAAAGATATTTATAGAAAGTTGAGATAAGTATAGGACAAATCTGATGACAATTATGTGATTATAAATAAGTAGAATTAATATTTCCTTATAGGGTAGACTAAAAACAGCACATTTTACGTGCGGATCGTTATTTTGTGTTTTTATCTTTTTCTTTTTCTAAACCTAATACAATAGCAAGTGTTTGTACTAAGGTCATTGTTGAACACTGAGAACGGAAGCCAAGTACTTGTGCTTCTTTGATAACAAATGCAATATCACTAAATGCGAGTAATGGACTAATTTGGCTATCTGTAATAGAAATTTGTTTCACTCCTTTTCTCGCGCAAACCTTACTAATATTAACTGTTTCAGCTGCATAAGGTGAGAAACTAATTGCGACAACAACATCTCCTTCTTTGACTTGGTTAAGCTGTTCATCAAACATTCCACCTAATCCATTAATTAAAAAAGAACGACAATCTAAGTGTTGTAGGGCATAGTTTAAGTAGCATGCTGCACTAAAAGAACGTTTTAATCCAATAATAAAAATATTATTGGCCTCTTTGAGGATTTTGGCCGCTTCATTAATTTGTTCGTTTGTGGTTTGTTCGGCTAACTGATGTAACGCTTGGCTATTGGCTTGTGAGAAAATAGTCAAAATATCTTCTGGTGATTCTTCTCCTTCTGATTTAGCAATTTTATGTGAAAGTTGAAGTCTTTCCGTATAATTAGTGGTTTTTTCCATAAGATTTTCACGGAAAATTTGTTTCATTTCGTTAAAACCGGAAAAACCGAATTCAGAAGCAAAACGAATAAGCGTTGAAGGGGGAACATCAGCTTTTTCTGCAATAACGGCAACGGTATCAAAAACAATACTGTCGCTATTATCTAAGATATATTTTGCAACTTGTTTAAGTCTTTTACTTAAACTATCGTAACGAGTTTGTATTTCTGTTTGTAAATTGGTTAATTGAGATTTTTCTTTCATATAAAGTTATTTTTAGAATAAATGTTCGCAGATCTTATAGAGATGAACGAAAAATTCAAGAAAAAAGTGCGGTCAAAAATGACCGCACTTTTATTTCTTCACTTTAGTACTTTTAAATTACAAACCTAATACGGCAAATAACACCCAAACAGTGTAAATGGTTGCTAGACCGTAGAAGATAAATCCGCCTGCAGGCACGTGAATTTTAAGATCGTGCATCGCGTGATGGATACGGTGTAAACCACACCACATTGGGAAAATAGTTAAAACTAAGATAAGTAATTTTCCGATCCAAGAATAAGCGAATGTAATTAGGTTATGTGGATTAATTAATCCGAATGGTAACAATAAACCAAGGATTAAGATTACCACAGGAAAGAAAATCGCACTGACAGTCCCGCCAGCACCAAACATCAACCATACTGGTGGTTCACCAGAGCGTTTTGGATTTTGATCGACCATTTTTTCTCTCCCTACATATAAACTAAAATTAATGCGACAACACTAATTACAGCGGTAACTGCCCAAAGTGCATTTCTTAATACGTGATGTGGTAAACGTTCATTTTTAACAATAATGTTCATCACTTTTGGTGTCATCACGAAATAAGTTGCAGTGTGGTATAAGGTCGCAATTAATGTGATGATATTTAAGAACACCACAATTGGATTTCTTAAGAAGCCAATGAAATCAACAATACCTAAGCCCTGTACAGGATTGCTTGCAAGGCAAAGTACACCGTAAAGCAATACGATACAGAACCATACAGCAAAGATAGAGGTTGCTTCGCGTACCATATAAGCTTTGTAGAAATCCAATTTTTGCCACCAAGTAGCCGTCATTGGGCGAACATATTTTTTGCGTTTACTTATTGTTACTGACATATTCTTCCCCTTAGCCTTTTGGTTTTAGCATTGAGATAACATAATCTTTGGCACTTTCCACTTTGCCTTGGTTGATTGCAGAAGCTGGATCCACGTGTTTTGGACACACTTCAGAACAATAACCCACGAAAGTACAGCTCCAAACACCGTTTTTACCATTTAATAATGGCATACGTTGTGCTTTACCATGGTCACGGTTATCAAGGTTGTAACGGTGTGCCATTGTAATTGCAGCTGGGCCTAAGAATTCAGGGTTTAAACCAAATTGTGGACAAGCGGCATAGCATAAACCACAGTTGATACACATTGAGAATTGACGATATTTTTCAAGTTGTGCCGGTGTTTGTTTAGTACGGCTTACTTGCAATTCTTTTGATGGATGTGGTTTACCATCTAACGGTGGTGCTTCGTTACCAATAATATACGGTTTAATCGCCTCTAAACTTTCAATAAAGTGGCTTAAATCAACCACTAAGTCGCGTTCAATCGGGAAGTTTGCTAATGGTTCAATACGCATATGGCCGCTGTAATCACGTAAGAACGTTTTACAAGCCAATTTAGGTTTGTTATTCACCATCATCCCACAAGAACCGCAGATCGCCATACGGCAAGACCAACGATAAGAAAGAGACGGTTCAAGTTTATCTTTAATGTAACCTAACGCATCTAAAAGAGAGGTTTGGTTATCATAAGGTACTTGATAAGAGCTTAAATGTGGCTCTTGATCATTTTCTGGGTTGTAGCGTAATACTTCTACAGTCATTACTGGTGAATTAGCCATTTGCTTGCTCCTTAGCTTTCGCAGCCGCTTCTGCCGCTTCTGCTTCAGCACCATAAACACGTTTTGCTGGTTGAGATTTAGTGATTTTCACCGGACTGTATTCAATACGCGGTGCATCATCGCCATTGTAGTAAGCAAGGGTGTGTTTTAAATAATTCACATCATCACGTTCAGTGTAGTCTAAGCGTTGGTGTGCACCACGAGACTCTTTACGTTCAATTGCAGAGTTGGCAATAGATTGCGCCACATCAAGGATGTAACCTAATTCTACGGTGTAAAGCACATCGGTATTGAATACGCTTGAACGGTCTGCAACACGAATACGTTTATAACGTTCTTTAAGCTCAGCAATTTTATCTACTGCTTTTTGCATGCTTTCTTGGTCACGGTAGATACCACAACCTTCTTCCATTACGGTACCCATTTCGTCACGAATTTCAGACCAAGATTCATTACCTTCTTGGTTATAAAGTGCTTCAAGGCGAGCTACAACATCTTGAGCTTGAGCATCAACTGCTGCACGGTTTGCAGGTCGTGCTTCTGCTGCACGTTGTGCGGCATATTCACCTGCAACACGGCCTAAAACCACTAATTCTGCAAGCGAGTTAGAACCTAAACGGTTTGCACCGTGTAAACCAGAAGACGCACATTCACCCACAGCAAATAACCCTTTAATGCGAGTTTCGCTGTTGAAATCCACTTCGATACCACCCATGGTGTAGTGAACAACCGGACGAACTGGAATTGGTTCATTAACTGGGTTTACACCTTCATAAGCACTGGCTAATTCACAAATGAATGGAAGACGTTCATGTAAATATTTTTCACCTAAGTGACGTAAGTCAAGGTGAACCACATCAACACCTTTTGCCGTTTTTAAGGTGTTACCTTTTTTCCATTCTTGCCAGAACGCTTGTGAAACTTTATCACGTGGACCAAGTTCCATATATTTGTTTTCAGGTTTACCGATTGGGGTTTCAGGACCTAGACCATAATCTTGTAAATAACGATAGCCGTTTTTATTCACTAAGATACCGCCTTCACCACGACAACCTTCAGTCATTAAGATACCGGTGTTCGGTAAGCCGGTTGGGTGGTATTGGACGAATTCCATATCACGAAGAGGAACACCATGACGATATGCCATTGATAAACCATCACCGGTTACGATACCGCCGTTGGTGTTGAATTTAAATGCACGACAGCCACCGCCTGTTGCAATCACAACCGCATTTGCGTTGATTTGAACAAGTGAACCTTCCATCATATTCATCGCAACCATACCGCGAGCATGGCCATCATCAACCAAGATGTCTAAAACGAAGTGCTCGTCAAAACGCTGAATTTGTGGATATTGAATGGATGTTTGGAAAAGAGTATGTAATAAGTGGAAACCGGTTTTATCTGCCGCGAACCAAGTACGTTCGATTTTCATCCCACCGAAACGACGCACGTTCACATCACCATCAGCTTTACGGCTCCAAGGGCAACCCCAACGTTCAAGTTGAGTCATTTCCACTGGAGAATGTTCAACGAAATATTCCACCACATCTTGTTCACATAACCAGTCACCACCGGCAACGGTATCGTGGAAGTGTTTATCGTAGGAATCTTCCTCTTTAATTACTGCGGCCGCACCACCTTCTGCTGCAACCGTATGGCTACGCATAGGATAAACCTTAGAAACTAATGCGATCTTTAAGTTAGGGTTTGCTTCTGCTGCTGCAATTGCTGCACGTAAACCGCCGCCACCGGCACCAACAATAGCAATATCGACATTAACCGTTTGCACGATATCCTCCAATCAATAGAAAGTAAAAAAATAAAATGCCCTAAATAAATAGGGGATATATTGCCATTCTGCCATTTTTGTTTACAAATTAGTAACCTTTTTTCCGGAATAAACGGATAAAATATCAAAAGTGTGATCTAACTCAAAAAAGTTACTTTTTTTATATTTTTTAGATGATAACCGTTTTCGTTTAAGAATGATTTAGTCGGATTATTGAGTTAAAAATCGCTCTTGTTTACAATAGTCTTATTCATTTTAAAGGTGAAAACGGAGAAAAAATGACCGCACTTAGCGATAAAAAAACAGAATGGCAACCTTCTGCATCAATTCAAAACTTATTGGCGCGTGCCAAAATCATTGCAGATATTCGTCAGTTCTTTACTGAACGTGGATTATTAGAAGTGGAAACCCCAGTTTTAAGTGAATTTGGCGTGACGGATCTTCACCTTTCAACTTTTAATACAGAATTTGTCGCACCTTTTGATGAGTTGTCAAAAACGCTGTGGCTTTCTACAAGTCCTGAATATCATATGAAGCGTTTACTGGCAGCTGGCAGTGGACCGATCTTTCAAATTGGTAAAGTGTTCCGTAATGAAGAAGCGGGTAATCGCCATAATCCGGAATTCACCATGCTTGAATGGTATCGACCGCACTTTGACATGTACCGTCTGATGAATGAAGTGGATGATTTATTACAACAGATCCTCGATTGTAAACCGGCAGAAACCTTAAGTTATCAGTTTGTTTTCCAAGAATATGTCGGATTAGATCCATTATCAGCGACTCGTCAAGAACTGGTGGAAGCGGCGCGTAAGCATAATTTTATGGCAGATGAAGATGAAGATCGTGATACCTTATTACAATTTCTATTCAGTGAAGTGGTAGAGCCTAAAATTGGGCAAGAGGCACCTGTTGCGGTTTATCATTTCCCTTCTTCCCAAGCCGCGCTTGCACAGCTTAGCCCAGAAGATAGCCGTGTGGCAGAACGTTTTGAGTTTTATTATAAAGGCTTAGAGTTAGCCAACGGGTTCCATGAGCTCACGGATGCTCGCGAACAACAATATCGCTTTGAAAAAGACAATCGCCTACGCGAAAAAGCAGGCTTGCCACAGCGTAAAATTGACTATCGTTTTCTGGGCGCATTACAAGCAGGCATTCCAAATACCTCTGGTGTGGCTTTAGGTGTGGATCGTTTGATTATGATTGCATTAGGCGCTGAAAGTATTAAAGAAGTGATTTCATTTTCGGTGGAATGTGCTTAAGTTTATATAGTGTGCTTTACTCACTCTTACCTAAAAATGATTTCAATTTGTACCGCACTTTTTTTGATTTAGATAAATATTTATGTAAAAAAGTTACATAAAATTGTTAGTAAGATCACACTTTATTATTTTGCACTTTGCGATCACCCCCTAACGTTATCATAATGCCACCATTAATTTAATGAATGAATAGTCATTAAATAAACGATTTTATAATTTTAACTTTAGAGGGTGATTTATGAGCACTACAACTAATAAAAAATGGAATAAATTTGATACAGCTTGGGTATTAAACTTATTTGGAACTGCGGTGGGCGCAGGGGTATTATTTTTACCAATCAATGCAGGGATGGGCGGTTTTTGGCCTTTGGTTGTGATGGCGATTTTAGTCGGACCGATGACATATTTTGCGCATCGTGGCTTGGCTTATTTCGTGTTGTCTTCTTCTAAACCCGGCAGTGATATTACTGAAGTGGTAGAAGAACATTTCGGCCCGACCGCTGGGAAATTAATTACCTTATTATATTTCTTTGCGATCTTCCCAATTTTATTGATTTATGGAAACGGGATCACCAATACCGTTGATTCTTTTATTGTAAACCAATTAGGCATGGCTTCACCAAATCGTGCAATCCTTTCTTTTGTATTGATTGCGATATTGATTTCAGTCATGTTGTTCAGTGAAAAAGTGATGTTGAAAATCACCGAATTACTGGTTTATCCATTGGTGTTGATTCTCTTTGCGTTATCAATTTATCTCATTCCGCAATGGAATGCTTCAATGCTTTATGAGCTTCCTACTGCTGGCGGCTTTATCACGACATTGTGGTTAACCATCCCAGTCTTGGTTTTCTCTTTTAACCATTCTCCGGCAATTTCGTCTTTCACGCTTTCTCAACAACGTGAATATAAAGATTTTAATACAACGGAATATCACATTGGTCGTACAGAAAAAGGCACTTCAACCGTATTACTTTTCTTCGTGATGTTCTTTGTATTTAGCTGTGTATTAACCTTAACACCAGCAGAGTTATTAGAAGCAAAAGCACAAAATATTAGTATCTTGTCTTATCTTGCTAACAAATTTGATAACCCATACATTTCTTATTTTGCACCATTAGTGGCTTTCTTCGCGATTACAAGCTCATTCTTTGGCCATTATTTAGGCGCACGTGAAGGTTTAGAAGGTTTATACCTCAAAATGAAAGGTGAAAGCGTGAATCGTAAAAAATTAAATTACGGTACTGCAGTTTTCTTCTTATTGACTTTATGGGGTGTGGCAATCATTAACCCAAGTATTTTAGGCTTAATTGAATCGCTTGGTGGCCCAATTATTGCGATGATCCTTTTCATTATGCCAATGTATGCTATCCGCAATGTTCCGGCGATGAAACGTTATCAAGGTCGTTTTAGTAATGTATTTGTTACAGTAATGGGATTAATTGCTATCTCTGCGGTTGTATATGGATTATTATAAGCGGCTTTTTAGTTTAGCTTAGGATTGAAATAATATGATTAGTGTATTTGATATGTTTAAAGTGGGGGTTGGGCCATCCAGCTCCCATACTGTCGGCCCAATGAAAGCAGGCAAGCAGTTTATTGACGATTTAATCGAACAAGGTAAATTTGACTCGGTCGCGACCTTGCATGTGGATGTGTATGGCTCTCTCTCAATGACAGGGCTTGGTCATAATACCGATATTGCGATCATCATGGGATTAGCCGGTTATCTACCGCACGATGTAGACATTGATTTAATCCCAACCTTTATCGAACAGGTTAAACAAACCAAAAAACTGTCGATTGCACAGGGTAAAAAAACGGTTAATTTCGATTGGGATGCCAATATGGTATTCCATAATTCCTTTTTATCATTGCATGAAAACGGCATGACAATTACCGCATTAGATGCTGAACGTAATGTGCTTTATCGTCAAACCTATTATTCTATCGGTGGTGGTTTTATCGTAGATGAAGCGCATTTTGGTCAAGAGGAAGAAAATCCGGTGACTGTGCCGTATCCTTATCAACATGCTGAAGATATTTTGAAACATTGTCAGGAGAGTGGCTTAATGCTCTCAACCATGATGATGAAAAATGAATTAGCATTGCGTGATAAAAAAGAGGTTGAAGCACATTTACAGAATGTTTGGAAAACCATGAAAGATTGTATTAAACATGGTATTAAAACAGAAGGTGTGTTACCAGGGCCTTTAAAAGTTGCTCGTCGTGCGCCATCACTTTATCGTCTCTTGGAGGCAAATAGCGGCCGTTTAGCCCATGACCCAATGTATGTGATCGACTGGGTGAATATGTTTGCCCTTGCAGTAAATGAAGAGAATGCGGCAGGTGGTCGCGTCGTAACAGCGCCAACTAATGGTGCATGCGGTATTGTGCCAGCGGTACTTTCTTATTATGAAAAATTTGTCGCACCTTTAACGCCAGAAGCCATAGAACGCTATTTATTGGCTGCCGGTATGATTGGTTCCCTTTATAAGATGAATGCATCTATTTCGGGGGCAGAGGTCGGTTGCCAAGGTGAAGTGGGTGTAGCATGTTCAATGGCTGCCGCAGGTTTAACTGAGATCTTAGGTGGTACACCAGTACAAGTGTGTATCGCAGCTGAAATTGCGATGGAACATAATCTTGGCTTAACTTGCGATCCGGTTGGTGGTCAAGTACAAGTACCTTGTATTGAACGTAATGCCATTGCTTCAGTAAAAGCGATTAACGCTAGCCGTATGGCATTACGCCGAACCACGAATCCTCGCGTAACCTTGGATAAAGTGATCGAAACCATGTATGAAACAGGTAAAGACATGAATGCCAAATATCGCGAAACATCGAAAGGTGGCTTAGCGGTGAAAGTAGTGTGTTCTTAAGATTTCATTGATAATAAAAGAGCGGTCATTTTTGACCGCTCTTTTTTATTTCCCTTTCACGTCAATAATGATTACTTCCGATTGAGATCCTAAACGCATTGGAATACCCCAGAAGCCATAACCAGAAGTGACAAAAACATGTGGATTGCCAATTTTTTCATGACCATAATCCAAACGATACATCATTTTCGTGATTAAACTCGCCGGGAATACTTGCCCTTTATGTGCATGCCCTGAAACTTGAATATCAAGCGGGAGTGAAGCATGTTTTTCAATATCTGTTGGGCGGTGATCCAATAGAATAATCGGTAAGTCAGTATTCACTTGTTTTAATAACGTCTCGGTACTTGCTCTATCGTGAGCAAGATTGTCATTTCGTCCAATTAGTACCAATTCATTATTTAATGTTAATGTTTCATCTCTTAATACCGTAATACCCGCTTTGCGAATTTCTTGATCAATTCGATCTTGGTCACCGAATAAGTCATGATTGCCTAGTGTGGCATACACGCCCATTGGGGCCTTGAGTTTCGCCAGATGAGGCTGCATTTTTTCGGCTAAATAGGCATTGACGTTATCGTCCATAATATCGCCAGGCAGTAAAATGATATCCACCTTTTCTTGCTGCATAATATCAGCCAGTTTATCTAATTCTTTCCCACCAAATAATTTGCCTAAATGGAGATCGCTTGCCATGCCAATTCGCAATGGTTTAATCGGTTTATCTAGCGTAATTTCATAATGAATAACACGTGTGACATAGGCGTTATACACACTTAAGGCAGTGATACCAATAAATAAAACGGGATAAGCGATACGCAAAGTGCGGTCGATTTGGGTGATGGATTTTGATTTTCGGAAAAGAAAATGAACACATCCTATGGCAATACTCGCAAAGGCTGAAAAAAGGAGTAGCGCGAGCATTAAAGCAATAAGTCGAAATACCGTAAAAAGCTTTAAAAAATGGCAAATAACCAAGACATTAGGAAGCAAAAAACTGGTAAAAGTGATAGTTCGTTTTGCCTTTTGAGAGAGTGGTTTGCTCAACCACCAAATCAGCGTTTTATTAAAAATATAAATCAGCAGTTGTAACAAAATAATAGCTGCCGTAAATATGAAGTAATAACGAGTTTCCATCAGCAATTCCTAAATAAAAGTGCGGTCGTTTTTGACCTGTTTTTGAAGTGTGGAATAATAAATTTCTCTGTTCCCAAAGGCAAATTTTTTCGCTAAAATGCGGCTCGTTTTAGTTAATTCAAGAAGGAAAATCCAATGTTCGGAAAAGGCGGTTTAGGCGGCTTAATGAAACAAGCCCAACAAATGCAAGAAAAAATGCAAAAAATGCAGGAAGAAATTGCCCAATTAGAAGTAACAGGCGAAAGTGGTGCAGGTTTAGTAAAAATCACGATTAATGGTGCGCACAACTGTCGTCGTATTGAGATCGATCCTTCTTTAATGGAAGACGACAAAGAAATGTTGGAAGATTTAATCGCTGCCGCATTCAACGATGCAGTCCGTCGTGCAGAAGAATTGCAAAAAGAAAAAATGGCTTCTGTAACCGCAGGCATGCCATTACCGCCAGGAATGAAACTTCCATTTTAATTCATCGGGTGTGTGAGTTTATCGATTCACACACCATCCATTTTCTCCCATCATAAATACTATGCAAAGCAGTCCACTTTTAGAACATCTTATTGAAAATCTTCGTTGCTTGCCGGGTGTTGGCCCGAAATCAGCACAGCGAATGGCTTATCATCTTTTACAGCGCAATCGTAGCGGTGGGATGAATTTAGCACGTGCATTAACGGAAGCGATGTCTAAAATTGGGCATTGTTCACAGTGTCGCGATTTTACCGAAGAGGAAACGTGCAATATTTGTAACAATCCTCGCCGTCAAAATTCAGGTTTGCTTTGCGTGGTGGAAATGCCGGCGGATATTCAAGCCATTGAGCAAACCGGCCAATTTTCTGGGCGTTATTTTGTCTTAATGGGGCATTTATCGCCTTTAGATGGTATTGGTCCGAAAGAAATTGGTTTAGATTTATTGCAAAAACGTCTAGTTGAAGAATCTTTCCATGAAGTGATTTTAGCGACCAATCCAACGGTGGAAGGCGATGCGACAGCGAATTATATTGCTGAAATTTGCCATCAACATAATATTAAAGTGAGCCGTATTGCTCACGGGATCCCTGTCGGTGGGGAATTAGAAACCGTGGACGGTACTACCTTAACCCACTCTTTCTTAGGTCGTCGTCAGATCGACTAATCTTATGCGCCTCTTTATTGCCGAGAAACCCAGTCTTGGGCGAGCGATTGCCGATGTCTTACCAAAACCCCATCAACGGGGTGATGGTTTTATTAAATGTGGCAATGATGATGTTGTGACTTGGTGCGTGGGGCATTTGCTCGAACAGGCTGAACCCGATGCCTATGATCCTAAATTCAAACAATGGCGTTTAGAACATTTACCCATCATTCCTGAAAAATGGATTCTGTTACCGCGAAAAGAAGTGAAAAAGCAACTTTCCGTAGTAGAAAAACTCATTCATCAAGCTGATATTTTAGTTAACGCAGGAGACCCGGATAGAGAAGGGCAGTTGCTGGTGGATGAAGTGTTTAGTTATGCCAATTTATCAGCGGAAAAACGTGATGGGATTTTGCGTTGTTTGATTAGCGATCTTAACCCAAGTGCGGTCGAAAAAGCGGTACAAAAACTCCAACCGAATCGTCATTTTATCCCATTAGCCACTTCAGCATTGGCGCGTGCACGTGCGGATTGGCTTTATGGTATTAATATGACTCGTGCTTACACTATTCGCGGTCGCCAAGCGGGTTATGATGGTGTGCTTTCCGTTGGTCGAGTGCAAACTCCCGTATTAGGCTTGATTGTTCGACGTGATTTGGAAATTGAAAATTTCCAACCAAAAGATTTCTATGAAGTGTTGGCATGGGTGAAAGAAGAAAAAACATCTGAAAATCCGACCGCACTTTTTTCTGCACTTTGGCAACCAAGTAAAGCTTGCGAAGACTACCAAGATGAAGATGGTCGTGTGCTATCTTTAGGCTTAGCCGAAAATGTCGTGAAACGCATTACGGAACAACCTGCCGAAGTGACCGAATATGTGGATAAGCGAGAAAAAGAAACAGCCCCTTTGCCTTATTCCTTGTCAGCATTGCAGATTGATGCGGCAAAACGGTTTGGCATGTCAGCGCAAAGCGTACTGGATACCTGTCAGCGGTTATATGAAACCCATCGTTTGATTACCTATCCGCGTTCTGATTGTCGCTATTTGCCGGAAGAGCATTTTGCTGAACGACATAAAGTGATGAATGCCATTTCACAGCATTGTCAGATTTATCAAACCTTGCCATCGGTGGTGGATACTGAGCAGCGTAATCGTTGTTGGAATGATAAAAAGGTGGAAGCACACCATGCCATTATTCCGACGGCTAACACACGTTCGATCAATTTAAGTATTGATGAACAACGTATTTATGAACTCATTGCTCGCCAGTATTTATTGCAATTCTGTCCAGATGCGGAATATCGTAAAAGCAAAATTACCTTAAGTATTGCGGGCGGTACTTTTGTGGCGCAAGCGCGCAACTTGCAAACCGCGGGTTGGAAAGAGTTGCTTGGCAAAGAAGACGAAGATGAACATCAAGAACCGCTATTGCCGATCGTGAAGAAAGGGCAGATCCTGTATTGTGAACGAGGCGAAGTGGTGAGCAAAAAAACGCAACCGCCAAAACCATTTACTGATGCGACGTTGCTTTCCGCCATGACAGGGATTGCGCGTTTTGTGCAAGATAAAGAATTGAAAAAAATTCTGCGTGAAACAGATGGACTTGGCACAGAAGCCACCCGTGCGGGTATTATTGAATTGCTGTTTAAACGCGGTTTTTTAATGAAAAAAGGGCGTAATATTCACAGCACAGAAACGGGGCGGATCCTCATTTCTGCTTTACCTGATATTGCTACGCAACCTGATATGACAGCACATTGGGAAGCACAATTAACGGATATCAGTCAAAAACAGGCGAGTTATCAGCAATTTATGTTTACGCTTAATCAAATGTTGCCAGATTTAGTGCGTTTTGTTGATTTCACCGCATTACGTCGTCTAAGTCAGATTTCAAAAGGTTTAAGCAAACCAGCAACGAAACGAAAAAGAGCGGTCAAAAAATCGGAAGATTTAAACGCTGAAAATTGATTAAACTTAATACAATTAAGTAAAAAAAATGGGAAAGCGCTTGCGAAAAGCATGAATTTTATATAACATTTGCTCCCAGTTTTCTTGCGAAATCGCAATTTAGAGAAGAAAGAATAATGTACAATATTTTATTATTTATTTATGTATTAGTTTGTATCGCCTTAATCGGCTTTATCCTTGTTCAACAAGGTAAAGGTGCGAACGCAGGTGCGTCATTTGGCGGTGGTGCATCAGGTACTATGTTTGGTTCTGCAGGTGCAGGTAACTTCTTAACCCGTACTAGCGCAATCTTAGCAACTGGCTTTTTTGTGATTGCTTTAGTGTTAGGTAACATTAACTCTCACCGTGGTAACGTACAAAAAGGTTCATTTGACGATTTATCTCAAACTGCTGAACAAGTTCAACAACAGCAACAACAAGCTGCTCCAGCAGTTGAAAACAAAAATAATGATATTCCGCAATAAGGAATAAAAACAGAATAAACGCTCTGGTGGTGGAATTGGTAGACACGCTATCTTGAGGGGGTAGTGGCCGTAGGCCGTGCGAGTTCAAGTCTCGCCCAGAGCACCAAATATAAACCGACTTAATCAAGTCGGTTTTTTTTCGCCTAAAATTTGCTTGAATAGCTAGTTATTATCCCCTGTTTTGGTTACAATCTGTCGATTTTCTTTTTCTAGAAACCCATTAGGAGAGCACTATGAACTTCCCTCAAATCGCCCAACAAGTGATTGATAAACTTGGCGGTAAAGACAACATCGCCACAGCAGCACATTGCGCAACGCGTTTACGTATTGTGTTAAACGATGAAAGTAAAGTGGACAAAGAAGGTATTGATAACATTGAAGGCGTGAAAGGGCAGTTTGCTGTCGCTGGTCAATATCAAATTATCTTCGGTTCAGGTACGGTGAATAAAGTCCATGCTGAACTTACCAAATTGCTTGGTATCGGCGATGTGAGCAAAGCCGAAGTGGCAGAAGCGGCATCAGGCAACCAAAACTTATTACAACGTTTGGTGAAAGGTTTGGCAGATATTTTCGTGCCAATCATTCCAGCCATCGTAGCAGGCGGTTTGTTAATGGGTATTCACTCCATGCTTACAGCGAAAGGTTTCTTCGTTGATGAGTTAAGCGTGATTGATATGCACCCAGGTCTTGCGGATTTGGTGGACTTCATTAATACCATTGCGAACGCACCGTTTGTGTTCTTACCGGTATTACTCGGTTTCTCTGCAACCCGTAAATTCGGCGGTAACCCATTCTTGGGGGCGGCTCTTGGGATGTTGTTGGTTCACCCTGCATTAGCAGATGGTTGGAACTACGCATTAACCCTTGCTCAAGGCAAAATCCAATACTGGAATGTATT
>CABSXY010000026.1 GCA_902481695.1 uncultured Haemophilus sp.
GAGCGATTGCTGAGAAGAGTAGTTTGTGTTGCATTTGAGCCTCCTTGTCATTAGGCGATATTTTTATAAAGAGTCTTTCTCTTATTAGCTCAAAATGTCATTTTTGTAAAGATTTGTAAGGTAATTATTTAAAGAAAAATAACGTTTTGTGATTTATATCTAATAAATTTTAAAAAAATTGCTAAAAGTGATGATGTGAGAGAGGAAATCGAGAATGTATTGGTTTTTCCTATCGTAAATATTTTCCTGGACGAATTACCCTTTTAAAGCTAATTATGCTATCGTAAGGCAGTTGAATTCAAACAAATCCATTCAAGGAGAATATAATGACAACTCAGTTAGATTCACTTCGTAGTATGACCGTCGTCGTGGCTGATACGGGCGATATTGATGCAATTAAAAAATACCAACCTCAAGATGCAACAACAAACCCATCTTTAATTTTAAGTGCTTCAGCATTACCACAATATGCACCATTAATTGATGAAGCGATTGCTTATGCCAAAGCGCAAAGTGCAGATAAAGCGCAACAATTAATTGATGCAGAAGATAAATTAGCGGTAAACATCGGTTTAGAAATTTTAAAAATTGTCCCAGGACGTATTTCAACTGAAGTGGATGCACGTCTTTCTTACGATACTCAAGCAACCGTTGAAAAAGCACGTAAACTTATCGCACTTTATAATGCGGCAGGTATTTCAAATGATCGTATCTTGATCAAAATTGCTTCAACATGGCAAGGTATTCGTGCAGCTGAAATTCTTGAAAAAGAAGGCATTAACTGTAACTTAACCTTATTATTCTCCGAAGCGCAAGCACGTGCCTGTGCTGAAGCAGGCGTTTATTTAATTTCGCCATTCGTCGGTCGTATCTTAGACTGGTACAAAGCAAATACTGATAAAAAAGAATATGCGCCAGCAGAAGATCCAGGTGTCATTTCTGTAACCAAAATTTATAACTACTACAAAGAATACGGTTATAAAACCGTGGTAATGGGGGCAAGTTTCCGTAATGTCGGTGAAATTATTGAATTAGCAGGTTGTGACCGTTTAACTATTGCTCCTTCTTTACTTAAAGAATTACAAGAAAATTCAACCGCACTTGTACGTAAACTAGACTATAAAGGTGAAGTAAAAGCGAAACCTCAACCATTAACTGAAACAGAATTCTACTGGCAACATAACAGCGATGCGATGGCTGTTGAGAAATTAGCAGAGGGGATTCGCAAATTTGCAGTTGACCAAGAGAAATTAGAAGCAATGCTTTCAGCAAAACTTTAATTTTGGAAACATAAAATTTATTGCAAAGAATGCCACCGAAAGGTGGCATTTTTGTTTATGTCGGGAACAAAAGTTATTTTGGGAAAACTAAAGAGCACCATGATTAAAAATAGCTAACAGAAAAGTCATATTAGGATTTCAATAAATTTTTTGTAGTTATCTTTCAAGTTGGTTAGAATAAAGACAATTTTTTGTGATAGGAAAGTGGAATGAAAAAAACACCTTTACTTGCGGTCGGCTTAATGGCTACAGCTGTATTAACTGGTTGTGCGACAAAAGCAGATGGTGAACGCAATGATAAATTAGAAAGTTTTAACCGCACGATGTTTGATTTTAACTATAAAGTCATGGACCGTTATGTGTTAGAACCTGCAGCGAAAGGCTGGCGTGATTACGTGCCGACACCGGTCACAAAAGGTTTATCCAATGTGGCAAATAACTTAGATGAACCAGTGAGCTTTGTGAACCGTTTATTAGAAGGTGAACCGAAAAAAGCCTTTGTTCACTTCAACCGTTTCTGGATTAACTCAACCTTTGGTATCGGTGGCTTATTTGATTTTGCCAGTGCAAGCAAAGACTTGCAGGTTTATGATCAACGCAGTTTTGGTGAAACATTGGGCACCTACGGTGTAGATGCGGGCACTTATATTGTATTGCCAATTTATAATGCGACAACACCTCGTCAATTAACGGGGGCAGTGGTCGATGCGGCTTATACTTATCCGTTCTGGAATTGGGTGGGTGGTCCGTGGTCACTGGTGAAATATGGTGTGCAAGCCGTAGATAAACGCTCGAAAACATTGGACCAAACAGAATTGCTCAATCAAGCCCAAGATCCTTATGTTACTTTCCGCGAAGCTTATTATCAGAATTTAGAATTTAAAGTAAATGATGGCAAAGTAAAAGAAAGTTCACAGAAAGAACTGTCTGATGATGTGTTAAAAGAGATCGACTAATCAGAATACTTAATGTTAAAGGAAAATATCATGACTAAAATCATTCACACAGAAAAAGCCCCAGCAGCAATCGGTCCTTATGTTCAAGCGGTAGATTTAGGTAATTTAGTTTTAACATCAGGTCAAATCCCGGTTAATCCAGCAACGGGTGAAGTGCCAAAAGATATTGTAGCTCAGGCGCGTCAATCGTTAGAAAATGTGAAAGCCATTATTGAACAGGCTGGTTTGAAAGTGGGTGATATTGTAAAAACCACTGTGTTTGTGAAAGATCTGAATGATTTTGCAGCAGTAAATGCAGAGTATGAGAAATTCTTTAAAGAAAATAATCACCCTAATTTCCCTGCTCGTTCTTGCGTAGAAGTTGCTCGCTTGCCAAAAGATGTTGGCTTAGAAATCGAAGCAATTGCGGTAAGAAAATAATAGGAAAGTGCGGTTAAAATCTGCAGATTTTTTCTACAATAGACTTTACAAGAGCGAGATTAATCACTATAATCTCGCTCCTAAATTACGCTTAGCGTAAAATTTCTGGTTGGTGCTTGACCTATTCAAGCCCCGTCCAAGACCGTAGGGAATGGTTAGCAATAATCGTCTTAATAATCCTACGTAGATGGTGAACAGAATAAGAATATTTCTTGCTTCTGGGCACCGAAGTCGTCCTAGTCTGAAAGATAACTCTTTCGATGAGGTAAATTAATTCCGAGAAATCGGAGTGTATTCAGGAGCTAAAAGCCAATGGCATTAAATCTTCAAGACAAACAAGCAATTGTTGCCGAAGTAAATGAAGCAGCCAAAGGTGCACTTTCAGCAGTAATCGCGGATTCTCGTGGTGTAACTGTTGATAAAATGACTGAATTACGTAAAGCAGCTCGTGAAGCTGGTGTAACAATGCGCGTTGTTCGTAATACTTTATTACGTCGTGCGGTTGAAGGCACTGATTTCGAATGCTTACAAGATACGTTTGTAGGTCCAACACTTATCGCATTCTCTAACGAACACCCAGGTGCAGCAGCACGTTTGTTCAAAGATTTTGCTAAAGCAAACGATAAGTTTGAAATTAAAGGTGCAGCCTTTGAAGGTAAGATCCAAGATGTTGAATTCTTAGCAACATTACCAACTTACGAAGAAGCAATTGCACGTTTAATGGGCACAATGAAAGAAGCTGCGGCAGGCAAACTTGTTCGCACTTTTGCGGCATTACGCGACAAATTACAAGAAGCAGCTTAATCATTAAGCGTTTCTTACTTCATTTAACTTTATTAATTTTAGGAATTGATTGTTATGTCATTAACTAACGAACAAATCATTGAAGCGATCGCTTCTAAATCTGTAACTGAAATCGTTGAATTAATCGCAGCGATGGAAGAAAAATTCGGCGTTTCTGCAGCAGCAGTAGCAGCAGCTCCAGCAGCTGGCGGTGCAGCAGCAGCGGCAGAAGAAAAAACTGAATTCGACGTAGTTCTTGCTGAAGCTGGTGCTAACAAAGTAGCAGTTATCAAAGCAGTACGTGGTGCAACTGGTTTAGGCTTAAAAGAAGCTAAAGACTTAGTTGAATCAGCTCCAGCTAACTTAAAAGAAGGCGTTTCTAAAGAAGAAGCTGAAGCACTTAAGAAAGAATTAGAAGAAGCTGGTGCAAAAGTAGAAATCAAATAATTTTTGATTTACTTATGTCCTGTTTCTCAGGCTTAATGGCTGGTGGTTTACCATCAGCCATTTTGTGCTATCAAAAACAGCACAAAAAACAGATAGGCATTTTCCGTTTAATGGTATCTGTTTCCACTTAAATTAATCAGACGTTTTAATTTAAGTAGCCCACTACAGAAGTAAGGTTCAGAGTGCGGTATCCGAAACGGCGTCAATCTCCGATATAAATAAAAAGCGTCGATCAATTTGACCGCACTTTTTTATATCAACTCGGTCTCACTAAAATTTACAGAGGAAAACCAATAATGGGTTACTCCTATACTGAGAAAAAACGAATTCGTAAAGACTTCGGCAAACGTCCGCAAGTTTTAAATGTACCTTATTTATTAACTATCCAATTAGATTCTTTTGATAAATTCATTCAAAAAGATCCTGAAGGTCAACAAGGCTTAGAAGCTGCATTCCGTTCTGTTTTCCCAATCGTAAGCAATAACGGTTATACAGAATTACAATATGTTGATTACCGTTTAGAAGAGCCTGAATTTGATGTACGTGAATGTCAAATTCGTGGTTCAACTTATGCAGCAGGTTTACGCGTAAAATTACGTTTGGTTAGCTACGATAAAGAATCTTCATCACGCGCAGTCAAAGACATTAAAGAAAGCGAAGTATATATGGGTGAAATCCCATTAATGACTGACAACGGTACCTTTGTTATCAATGGTACTGAGCGTGTTATCGTTTCACAATTACACCGTAGCCCTGGCGTATTCTTTGATTCTGACAAAGGTAAAACACACTCTTCAGGTAAAGTGCTTTATAACGCACGTATTATCCCTTACCGTGGTTCTTGGTTAGATTTCGAATTTGATCCAAAAGATAACTTATATGCGCGTATTGACCGTCGTCGTAAATTACCGGCAACCATTATTTTACGTGCGTTAGGTTACACCGTTGAAGAAATCTTAAACTTATTCTTCGACAAAGTAACTTTCGAAATCGCTGGCAATAAATTACTCATGACATTAGTGCCAGAACGTTTACGTGGTGAAACAGCGACATTTGATATTGAAGCAAATGGCAAAGTCTATGTAGAACGCGGTCGTCGTATCACTGCTCGTCACATCAAAGCATTAGAAAAAGATAATGTGACACAAGTTGAAGTGCCAACTGAATATATCGCAGGTAAAGTTGCAGCGAAAGATTATGTAGATCTTGAATCAGGTGAAATCATTTGCCCAGCAAATGGCGAGATTTCTTTAGAAGTGTTAGCGAAATTATCGCAAGCAGGCTATAAAGTGATCGAAACATTATTCACTAATGACTTAGATTACGGTCCATATATTTCTGAGACATTACGTGTTGATCCAACTTACGATCGTGTAAGTGCGTTATATGAAATCTATCGTATGATGCGTCCAGGTGAACCACCTACACCAGAATCTTCAGAAGCGTTATTCAATAACTTATTCTTCTCTGCAGAACGTTATGATTTATCTGCAGTAGGTCGTATGAAGTTTAATCGCTCATTAGGTATTCCTGAAGGCGAGGGTACGGGTATTTTAAGTAACGACGATATCATTCGTGTGATGAAAAAACTCATCGATATCCGTAATGGTCGTGGTGAAGTGGATGATATCGACCACTTGGGTAACCGTCGTATTCGTTCTGTGGGTGAAATGGCAGAAAACCAATTCCGTATTGGTCTAGTTCGTGTAGAAAGAGCAGTTAAAGAGCGTTTATCTTTAGGCGATTTAGATGCGATCACACCACAAGACTTAATTAATCCAAAACCAATTTCTGCGGCAGTGAAAGAATTCTTTGGTTCTTCACAACTTTCGCAATTCATGGACCAAAACAACCCATTATCAGAAGTAACACACAAACGTCGTATTTCTGCATTAGGTCCAGGCGGTTTAACACGTGAGCGTGCTGGCTTTGAGGTGCGTGACGTACATAACACTCACTATGGTCGTTTATGTCCAATTGAAACCCCTGAAGGTCCAAACATCGGTTTGATTAACTCACTTTCTGCGTTTGCTCGTACTAACGATTATGGTTTCTTAGAAACGCCATATCGTAAAGTGGTTGATGGTCAAGTAACCGAAGAAATCGAATATTTATCTGCAATTGATGAAGCAAACTACATCATTGCACAGGCGAACTCAAACCTTGATGAGAACAATTGCTTTACAGATGCATTCGTTACTGCACGTGGTGAACGTGGTGAATCAGGTCTTTATAAACCAGAAGAAATTCACTATATGGACGTTTCAACCCAACAAGTGGTATCTGTGGCTGCAGCGTTAATTCCATTCTTAGAGCATGACGATGCGAACCGTGCCTTAATGGGTGCGAACATGCAACGTCAAGCGGTTCCTACTTTACGTGCTGATAAGCCGTTAGTGGGTACAGGTATGGAAAAACCAATCGCACTAGACTCAGGTGTGGCGGTTGTAGCGAAACGTGGTGGTACTGTTCAATATGTAGATGCTTCTCGTATCGTTATTAAAGTAAATGAAGACGAAACCGTAGCAGGCGAAGCGGGTATCGATATCTATAACTTAATTAAATACACCCGTTCTAACCAAAATACCTGTATCAACCAAATTCCTTGTGTGAATTTAGGCGATCCAATTAACCGTGGTGAAGTGTTAGCAGATGGTCCTTCAACAGACTTAGGTGAATTAGCATTAGGTCAAAATATCCGTGTGGCGTTCATGCCTTGGAACGGTTATAACTTCGAAGACTCAATGTTAGTTTCTGAGCGTGTAGTACAACAAGATCGCTTTACGACAATCCACATTCAAGAATTATCTTGTGTGGCGCGTGATACTAAATTAGGTTCTGAAGAAATTACTGCGGATATTCCAAATGTAGGTGAATCTGCATTAAGCAAATTGGATGAATCAGGTATCGTCTATGTGGGTGCTGAAGTGAAAGGTGGTGACATCTTAGTTGGTAAAGTCACCCCTAAAGGTGAAACTCAATTAACACCAGAAGAAAAATTGTTACGTGCAATCTTCGGTGAAAAAGCATCTGATGTGAAAGACTCTTCATTACGTGTACCAAACAGCGTAAGCGGTACTGTAATTGACGTTCAAGTCTTCACCCGTGATGGCGTAGAAAAAGACAAACGTGCATTAGAAATTGAAGAAATGCAGTTAAAACAAGCTAAGAAAGACCTTTCTGATGAATTAGAAATCTTAGAAGCTGGCTTGTTTGCTCGTGTGCGTAATGTACTTATCGCTGGCGGTATTGATGCGGCTCAATTAGATAAAATGGATCGCACAAAATGGTTAGAACAAACCATTTCAGATGAAGAAAAACAAAACCAATTAGAACAGCTTGCTGAGCAATATGAAGAATTACGTAAAGAGTTTGAACACAAACTTGAAGTAAAACGTAAGAAAATCATTAAAGGCGATGACCTAGCACCAGGCGTGTTAAAAGTGGTTAAAGTTTACCTAGCGGTGAAACGTCACATCCAACCGGGTGATAAAATGGCGGGTCGTCACGGTAACAAAGGTGTTATCTCAAAAATCAACCCTGTGGAAGATATGCCATATGATGAAAACGGTCAACCGGTTGAAATCGTATTGAACCCACTGGGTGTACCATCTCGTATGAATATCGGTCAGATCTTAGAAACCCACTTAGGCTTAGCAGCCAAAGGTATCGGTGATCAAATCAATGCGATGATCAAACAAAAACAAGATGTTGAGAAACTTCGTGGCTATATGCAAAAAGCATACGATTTAGGTCATGGCGCACAAAAAGTGGATTTAAGCACCTTTAGTGATGACGAAATCATGCGTTTAGCAGAAAACCTACGTAAAGGTTTACCGGTAGCAACACCAGTGTTTGATGGTGCGGATGAGCAAGAAATCAAAGAAATGTTGAAACTTGGTGGCTTACCAACTTCAGGTCAGATCACATTATACGATGGCCGTACAGGTGAGAAATTTGAGCGTCCAGTAACCGTAGGTTATATGTACATGCTCAAATTGAACCACTTAGTTGATGACAAAATGCATGCTCGTTCAACTGGTTCTTATAGTCTTGTTACTCAACAACCACTTGGTGGTAAAGCACAATTCGGTGGTCAACGTTTCGGTGAGATGGAGGTATGGGCACTTGAAGCATACGGTGCGGCTTACACCTTACAAGAAATGTTAACTGTGAAATCCGATGACGTGAACGGTCGTACGAAGATGTATAAAAACATCGTCAGCGGCAACCAACAAATGGATCCGGGTACACCGGAATCTTTCAATGTAATTATGAAAGAAATCCGTTCACTTGGTTTGAATATCGAGTTAGACGAAGAGTAATCGACAAACCAGTCTTCCCCTGTACGGCAGGGGAAGCAAAAGGAAGAAATCGCCGAAGTGCGGTTAAAAAACAAAATATTTTTGACCGCACTTTGAAACCCTTAACTCCGACAGGAGACTATTTGTGAAAGACTTAGTTAAGTTTTTAAAAGCACAATCAAAAACCAGTGAAGATTTTGATGTGATTAAAATTGGGTTAGCTTCTCCAGACATGATCCGTTCTTGGTCATTTGGTGAAGTTAAAAAACCTGAAACAATCAACTATCGTACGTTCAAACCTGAGCGTGACGGTCTTTTCTGTGCACGTATTTTCGGGCCAGTAAAAGATTACGAATGTTTATGCGGTAAATATAAACGCTTAAAACACCGTGGTGTGATTTGTGAAAAATGTGGTGTTGAAGTAACACAAACTAAAGTGCGTCGTGAACGTATGGGCCACATTGAATTGGCTTGTCCTGTTGCGCACATTTGGTTCTTAAAATCACTTCCGTCCCGTATCGGTTTATTACTTGATATGCCGTTACGTGATATTGAACGTGTGCTTTACTTTGAAATGTACATCGTGACCGAACCGGGTATGACCGATTTGGAACGTGGACAGTTATTAACTGAAGAACAATTCCTTGATGCAGAAGACCGTTGGCAAGATGAATTCGAAGCGAAAATGGGTGCTGAAGCAATTCAAGATTTACTTAAAGGTATTGATCTTGAAGTGGAATGTGAAAAATTACGTGAAGAGTTACAAGAAACTAACTCTGAAACAAAACGTAAGAAAATCACTAAACGCTTAAAATTATTAGAAGCTTTCCAACAGTCTGGTAATAAACCAGAGTGGATGGTGATGACGGTATTACCGGTACTTCCACCAGATTTACGTCCGTTAGTACCATTAGATGGTGGCCGTTTTGCAACTTCAGACTTAAACGATCTATATCGTCGCGTGATCAACCGTAACAACCGTTTAAAACGTTTATTGGATTTAATCGCACCAGATATTATCGTGCGTAACGAAAAACGTATGTTACAAGAATCTGTTGATGCGTTATTAGATAATGGTCGTCGTGGTCGTGCGATTACGGGTTCTAACCGTCGTCCATTAAAATCACTTGCGGATATGATCAAAGGTAAACAAGGTCGTTTCCGTCAAAACTTATTAGGTAAACGTGTTGACTATTCAGGCCGTTCTGTAATCACTGTAGGTCCATACTTGCACTTACATCAATGTGGTTTACCGAAGAAAATGGCATTGGAATTATTCCGTCCGTTTATCTACGCAAAATTAGAAAGCCGTGGTTATGCAACTACAATCAAAGCGGCTAAGAAAATGGTTGAGCGTGAAGACGCGATCGTTTGGGATATCTTGGCAGAAGTTATTCGTGAGCACCCAATTCTATTGAACCGTGCACCGACACTTCACCGTTTAGGTATCCAAGCGTTCGAACCACTTCTAATCGAAGGTAAAGCAATCCAGTTACACCCACTTGTTTGTGCGGCGTTCAACGCGGACTTCGATGGTGACCAAATGGCGGTTCACGTACCATTAACACTTGAAGCTCAGTTAGAAGCACGTGCGTTAATGATGTCAACCAACAACGTACTTTCACCTGCAAACGGTGATCCTATTATCGTTCCATCACAAGACGTGGTGTTAGGTCTTTACTATATGACCCGTGAAAAAGTGAACGGTAAAGGTGAAGGCATGTTATTGCAAGATCCGCGTGAAGCTGAAAAAGCCTATCGCACAGGTGAAGCAGAATTACATTCTCGCGTTAAAGTACGTATTACTGAATATGTGAAAAATGAAGCTGGCGAATTCGAAGAGAAAACCACATTAACCGATACCACTATCGGTCGTGCAATCTTATGGATGATCGCGCCAAAAGGTATGCCTTATTCATTGTTCAACCAAACATTAGGTAAAAAAGCAATTTCTAAACTTATCAACGAAGCTTATCGTCGTTTAGGTTTGAAAGAAGCGGTAATGTTTGCTGACCATATTATGTATACCGGTTTTGCTTATGCGGCACGTTCAGGTTCTTCTGTGGGTATCGACGATATGGTTATCCCAGAGAAAAAATACGAAATTATTTCTGCAGCGGAAGCTGAAGTGGCTGAAATTCAAGAACAGTTCCAATCTGGCCTTGTAACAGCGGGTGAGCGTTATAACAAAGTCATCGATATTTGGGCTGCAGCAAATGAGCGTGTAGCGAAAGCAATGATGGAAAACTTATCTCAGGAAGAAGTTATCAACCGTGAAGGTAATCCTGAGAAACAAGCTTCTTTCAACAGCATCTTTATGATGGCTGACTCTGGTGCTCGTGGTTCTGCAGCTCAGATTCGTCAGTTAGCAGGTATGCGTGGTTTGATGGCGCGTCCAGATGGTTCGATCATCGAAACCCCAATTACAGCGAACTTCCGTGAAGGTTTGAACGTACTTCAGTACTTTATTTCAACCCACGGTGCGCGTAAAGGTTTGGCGGATACCGCATTAAAAACAGCAAACTCTGGTTACTTAACTCGTCGTTTAGTTGACGTAGCACAAGACTTAGTAATTGTTGAAGATGACTGTGGTACGCACGAAGGCTTAGTCATGACCCCATTAATCGAAGGTGGTGATGAAAAAGTTCCACTTCGTGAATTAGTGTTAGGTCGTGTAGCTGCGGAAGATATTTTAAAACCAGGTACAGAAGAAGTATTAATTTCTCGTAACACGTTATTAGATGAAAAACTTTGTGATGTGTTAGATGCAAACTCAGTGGACAGCGTAAAAGTACGTTCTGTTGTAACTTGTGATACTGACTTCGGTGTATGTGCGAAATGTTACGGTCGTGACTTAGCGCGTGGTCACCTCATCAACCAAGGTGAAGCAGTGGGTGTTATCGCTGCTCAATCTATCGGTGAGCCAGGTACACAGTTAACCATGCGTACGTTCCACATCGGTGGTGCAGCTTCTGCAGCAGCGAAAGAATCTAGCGTACAAATCAAAAACAACGGTACTTTACACCTTGCTAACGCAAAATTCGTTGTTAATGACGAAGGTAAATTAGTTTTAACTTCTCGTAATACTGAATTAACCGTAACTGATGCATTTGGTCGTACGAAAGAACATTATAAAGTGCCTTACGGTACTGTATTGAACAAAGCTGACGGTCAAGAAGTGTCTGCTGGTGAAACAGTGGCAAACTGGGATCCACATACTATGCCAGTAGTCTCTGAAGTATCTGGTTTTGTGAAATTCGTTGATATCGTGGACGGCTTAACAGTAACGCGTCAAACGGATGAATTAACTGGTCTTTCTTCTATCGTCGTACAAGACGTGGGTGAACGTACAACAGCAGGTAAAGATTTACGTCCAACCATCAAATTAGTTGATGCAAAAGGTAACGATATCTTCTTACCTGAAACTGACGTTATTGCACAATACTTCTTACCAGGTAAAGCAATCGTAAGTTTAGATGACGGTGCGGAAGTGAAAGTGGGTGAACCACTTGCACGTATTCCACAAGAATCTGTGGGTACTAAAGATATTACCGGTGGTCTTCCACGCGTTGCTGATTTATTCGAAGCTCGTAAACCGAAAGAGCCAGCAATCTTGGCAGAAATTTCTGGTATCGTGTCCTTCGGTAAAGAAACCAAAGGTAAACGTCGCTTGCTAATCACCCCAACTGAAGGTGAAATCTACGAAGAAATGATTCCAAAATGGCGTCAGCTCAACGTATTTGAAGGTGAGATGGTAGAACGTGGTGACGTGATTTCTGATGGTGCAGAAACTCCACACGATATCTTACGTTTACGTGGTGTTCGTGCTGTAACTGAATATATCGTGAACGAAGTGCAAGAAGTTTACCGCTTACAAGGGGTAAAAATTAACGATAAGCACATCGAAGTTATCGTACGTCAAATGTTACGTAAAGCAGTTATTACGAAAGCTTATGACAGCGAATTCCTCGAAGGGGAACAAGTTGAAGTGGCTCGCGTGAAAATTGTGAACCGTAAACGTGAAGCGGAAGGTAAACCACCAGTTGAATTCGAACGTGAATTACTTGGTATTACCAAAGCGTCATTGGCGACAGAATCCTTCATTTCTGCGGCATCGTTCCAAGAAACCACTCGCGTGCTTACTGAAGCAGCGGTGGCGGGTAAACGTGATGAATTACGAGGCTTGAAAGAGAACGTAATCGTAGGTCGTTTAATCCCAGCTGGTACTGGTTTTGCGTATCACCAAGGTCGTCACAAAAAACGTATTGTAGACGATGTTGTGATTAAATTGTCTGAAGATGATGAAGCAGCAATTGCTGATGAATTCGTGATGACAGCAGATGATGCAACAACTAACTTAGCAGAAATGCTTAATATGGCAGATGATGCAGAATAATCGCTAATCGATAAAAAGAAAACCCGAGTTTAGGCTCGGGTTTTTTATTATCTTAATACAAAAAGTGCGGTCAGTTTTTGATGCGTTTTTCATTTGGAAAAGTATCGTAAAAATGACCGCACTTTCTTTTCATCAATAAAAAAGCCACCTTATCGGTGGCTTTGAAATATTTTGCTTAAGTTAAGATTACCAACCTTTTACAACACCATCTTTAAAGTGTTTTTTCGCTTCTTGGTAAACTTCTTCAGTTTGGTATGCTTTCACGAAATCTTGGATCGCTTTGCTGTCTTTGTTATCAGTACGCGCAACGATGATGTTTACGTATGGAGAATCTTTATCTTCCACGAATACACCGTTATCTTGTGCATTTAAGCCAACTTGACCCGCATAAGTGTTATTTACAACCGCAAGATCAACATCATCTAATGCACGAGCTGCAACAGAGGTATCCACTTCAGAAATTTTTAAGTTTTTCGGATTTTCAACGATATCTGCGACAGTTGAAAGAAGATCGTTAGAATTTTTAAGTTTGATTAAACCTTGTTTCTCAAGAAGGATTAATGCACGACCACGGTTTGAAGGATCGTTTGGAACAACGATTTTAGCGCCTTCTTTTAAGTCATTTACATTTTTGATGGTTTTAGAATAACCAGCAAGTGGGTAAACAAAGGTGTTACCAACGATCACTAAGTTGTTTAAGTTTTTCGCTTTTACATCTTCATCTAAGTAAGGTTTGTGTTGCATTGCGTTAGCATCTAAATCACCTTTAGATACAGCCGTGTTTGGTAAAGCGTAGTCATTGAATAAAACAAATTCAACATTTAAGTTGTATTTGTCTTTTGCTACTTTTGCCGCGGTTTCTGCAACTTGGTGCTCAGGACCCGCCATTACACCAACTTTGATTGATGTAGGAGCAGGTGCAGTTGATGCTGCATCTGCTTTTTTCTCTTCTTTACAACCTGTTAATACTAATGCTGACGCGATAGCGGTGATAGCAAATAAGTTTTTTAATTTCATGTTTTTTCCTTGTTGTGAATAAAATGGTATAGAAAATAATTAACGGTGATCCACTCGTTTTGCGAGTGTGTCGCCTAATTTTTGACTGAGCATCACGATAATCACGATAACAATCGTTGCTGCCCAAGTTACTGATGGCATATTACGATAGACGCCATAGTTAATGGCGAGGCTTCCTAAACCGCCACCGCCTTGTGTTCCTGCCATTGCGGTATAGCCAATTAATGTCACGAAAGTGAGCGTAATGGCATTAATAATCGTAGGTAAAGATTCTGGTAAATAGAATTTACGGATAATTTGCCAATTGGTTGCGCCCATTGCTTTTGCGGTTTCGGTTAAACCGGTCGGAATCTCAAAGAGTGCATTACTTGTTAGGCGAGCAAAAAATGGTGTTGCTGCTGCACTTAATGACACAATTGCCGCATTAGAACCAATACTACCGCCAGGAAGTAACCAGCTGGTAAGCGGAATTAAAGCAAGCAACAAAATAATATAAGGGATTGAACGTCCGATATTGATAATGACGTTTAAGAACGCATTGAGTTTTTTGTTTTCTAAAATCGCCCCTTTATTGGTTAAGAAGGTTAAAAAACCAAGTGGTAAACCTAATAAAGCCGCAATTAATGTCGATAATACTGACATATAAATTGTTTCAACGGTCGATACCGTTAGTAAACTTGCGAAGTTATCGGGGAATTGTTGGCTAAATGTTGCCCATAAATCATTGAACATAGCCTAGCACCTCTACTCGAACGTTATTTTCCATTAAATAAACTTTGGCTTGTGTAATCGCATCTTCATCACCTTCAACCTCCGC
>CABSXY010000027.1 GCA_902481695.1 uncultured Haemophilus sp.
AACATCGGAGGTGCCACCTGCCATGGATGGTTCTCGGTAATATCATCATCCGCAGCGTTTGAGTGAAACCATACATTTAAGACGTTACCAATGACCAATGGTACGGCAATAATTCCCCCTAGTGCAGCAAGTAAATGTTGTGCGGCAAGGAGTAAACTCAATCCGAAAGGTGGTTTGTCTTCCACCGTATAAAGCAGGTTGTTATTCATTTGGTTTCCCTAAGTAAAAAAATTGTGCGAATTATACGTTAATTTTTATTTCAGGCAAACGTTTGCGTAAATAAAATAAAAAAGTGCGGTTAAAAATCATCTTGTTTTTAACCGCACTTATTAGGTTTTAAAGGTTACATCCAGAAGATATAAGCAATTGTCCCGATAATTAGCATACAGGTTAAATCAATAAATTTACCCACGCGGATCATTTCGGATTGTTTCACAAAACCTGTCGAGTACACAATCGCATTTGGTGGTGTCCCGACCGGCATCATAAAGGCACAAGATGCCCCTAGGCCAATAATCATCGCAAAACCAAGTGGTGGCATATTCAGTGCATTTGCAATAGAAATAAAGATTGGAACCAGTAAAGCAGCACTTGCTGTGTTTGAGGTAAACTCAGTTAAGCAGACAATAAAGGCGGCAACAATTAATGCCATCACATAGTAGTGCCCGCCTTCAATGATGAAGACGATACCATCCGCCATGATTTTGCTTGCACCAGAATGGGTAAGCACAGAACTTAAGGTTAAGCCGCCACCAAAAAGGAATAACACGCCCCATTCCGTATTGTCTTGTACTTCTTTCCAGCTTGCGATACCAGTTACACAAATGACGATTGCAGCCGATAGAGCAACCATACTGTCAAAACTGCCAATGGGTTTTGGTAAACCTAATAATTGAGAAAGAATTGGATTGATGTAACCACCAAAAATCCAAAGAATTGCCACGGTCACAAAGATAGTTAAGGTTAAAATACGTTTTTTCGTCATGTGAATTTTGGCAAATTCCGCATCAAAACGAAGGCCAAGTTTGGGTTTAAAAACAAGGTATAACCAACCAATAATTACAGGGAACAAAATTAACATGACTGGCGTACCATACATTAACCAGTCAGCAAAACCTAAATGAAGCTGAGAGGCAGCGATGGCATTAGGAGGGCTTCCCACAAGCGTACCCATCCCCCCAATAGTGGCACTGTAGGCAATACCCAATAACACAAATACATAAGTATTGTGATCTTTATTGCGGTCTAACTGACTTAAGATAGTCATTGAAAGTGGGATCATCATTGCAGCAGTAGCGGTATTGCTCATCCACATGGACAAAAATGCTGTTGCGACGAATAAATAGAGTACAGCAACAGATAACCGACCCCGCGCTAACTGCATGATTTTATTAGCGATCATTTGGTCGATCTTTTGCACATTTAATGCTGTTGCAAGTGCAAAACCACCGAAGAATAAAAAGATAGTTGGATCTGCAAAGGCTACGAGGGCTTCGCGACTATCAGCTAATCCTAATAGAACAGATAGAATTGGAACGAATAATGCAGTGATGGTTACACTAACTGCTTCGGTGAGCCATAGAATGGCCACAAATGCGAGTAAAGATAATCCTTTATTCTCAGCAGGGGCAAAAGGAAGTGTATTGAGTAGAATAAAAAAGAGAGCTACATCAGAAAGGAATATAATAGTTTGTTTATTCCATGCTTTTCGTTGAGAGTTTGTGACAGATATTACTTGCATATTTTTTCCTATATTTTTAAGGCCGGCGATTTTAGCATAACAGGCCTCAGTCAGGAAATAATGCATACTAAAAATTGATTATAATAAAAGAAAAGTGCAGTCAAAACTGGATGCTTTTTGACCGCACTTCATAGTTGAATATCAATTTAGCGAGATAAATTAACGAGATAAAATCGCTTTAACTTGCTTTTGTAATACGGGGATAATCTCTAGTTCAAACCATGGATTTTTCTTGAGCCAGATTTGGTTCCGTGGAGAAGGATGAACGAGCGGGAGAAAGTGAGGGAGAAAATCACGGAAATGGCGAACCGTTTCAGTCACATTAAGCTCGTTTTCTGGTAAATAATATTTTTGTGCATATTGCCCGATAAGAATGGTGAGCTCGATATTGGGTAAGTTTGCTAAAATTGGTGCATGCCATTTCTCTGCAAAGCCTTTCCGTGGCGGTAAATCACCCGATTTTCCTTTGCCTGGGTAATAAAAATCCATCGGAATGACAGCAAACATACCAGAGTGATAAAAGGTATCACGATCCACATCCAGCCATTCACGTAGTCGATCACCGCTTTTATCATTCCAGTATAAACGACTTTCTTGGGCTTTAACTCCAGGTGCTTGTCCGACAATATTAATACGAGCGGTAGTTGGCGCGGCAAAAAGCGGTTCGATACCCTTTGCGGTAAAGGATTGATTATCGGGATCTTGCATGATGGATTGGGTAATCTGAGCAAGTGTTGGCATGGTATTTCCTTCTTTATTGAAATAAAAATAGCTCACTTTTGATGAGCTATTTTATCATAATCAATGTCGTGACATTATAGGTGTTTTACTCGACGTTTTACTTCTTCCTGCTTGCCCGCATTGAATGGACGAGCATCAGGGCTGCCGAGATAACCACAAACCCGTCGGGTTACGGAGACTTTTGCACTGTCATGATTACCGCATTTCGGACAGACAAAGCCTTTACTTGTGCAATTAAATTCTCCGGTGAAACCACATTCGTAACATTCATCAATTGGCGTGTTGGTGCCGTAATAAGGTACGCGATCATAGCTATAATCCCACACATCTTCGAGTGCTTTCAGGTTATGTTGAATGTTAGGGTATTCGCCATAACAGATAAAGCCGCCACTCGCTAATTTAGGATAAGGCATTTCAAAGTCTAATTTATCGTATGGATTCACTTTTTTCTCTACATCTAAGTGATAGCTGTTAGTGTAGTAGCCTTTATCGGTAACGCCTTCAATCACACCAAATTGTTTGGTATCTAAACGACAGAAACGATCGCACAAGTTTTCACTTGGTGTGGAATAAAGGCTAAATGCATAACCCGTTTCTTTCTGCCATTGTTTTACCGCTTCATTTAAACGACGCACAATCGCGATGCCTTTTTCACGCAGTTGTTCATCGTCAAAAATATGTCCTTTTTTATACAGCGCATTGATGGTTTCATGAATACCAATATAGCCTAAAGAAATTGATGCTCGTCCATTTTTGAAAATATCGGCAACATTATCATCAGCTTTTAAGCGAACGCCACAAGCGCCTTCCATATAGAGAATTGGTGCGACACGAGCTTTGGTATTTTCTAAGCGAGCAATACGGGTAAGTAAGGCTTTCTTCGCAAGGGCTAGGCGTTCATCTAAAGTGCGGTAGAATTTTTCTTCATTTCCTTGTGCTTCAAGGGCAATACGAGGCAGATTCAAACTTACCACACCTAAATTATTGCGCCCATCATGCACTTCATGACCGTTTTCTTCATAAGCACCCAAGAAGCTACGACAACCCATTGGCGCTTTGAATGAGCCAGTGACTTTGACCACTTGATCATAGTTTAAAATATCTGGATACATGCGTTTTGAGGCGCATTCTAATGCCAGTTTTTTAATGTCATAGTTTGGATCTTGTTCGTTTTGGTTCACGCCTTTTTTAATGGTAAAGACCAGTTTAGGGAAGACTGGCGTTTTGTGATTTTTGCCCAAACCACGAATACGGTTTTTCAAGATTGATTGCTGAATTAAACGTTCTTGCCAACTTGTGCCTAAGCCAAAACCAAAGGTAACAAACGGCGTTTGGCCATTGGACGTATGGAGCGTGTTAACTTCATATTCAAGGGATTGAAACGCATCAAAACATTCTTTTTCGATTAGCGCTTTTGCATAACCTTCAGCATCTGGAATTTGCCATTGGGCGGCATTTTTCAAATGTTTTTCAAAGCTGAGTTGAACATAAGGTGCAAGGACTTCATCAATACGATTAATGGTTGTACCGCCATAAATATGGCTGGCGACTTGAGCAATAATTTGTGCGGTAACCGCTGTTGCCGTGCTGATAGATTTAGGTGGTTCAATTTCGGCATTACCCATTTTAAAGCCATGAGAAAGCATGCCTTTTAGATCAACGAGCATGCAGTTAAACATCGGGAAAAATGGCGCATAGTCTAAGTCATGATAGTGGATTTCCCCTTTTTCATGGGCTTCAACAACATCTCTTGGCAGAATGTGACGTTTGGCATAATGTTTGGCCACAATACCTGCCAGTAAATCACGCTGGGTAGGGATCACTTTCGCATCTTTATTCGCATTTTCATTAAGCAATTCCACGTTGCTTTGTTCAATCAGCCCTTCAATTTCTTTGGTTAATTGGCTGCGTTTTTCACGGGCAAGATCACGATCATGACGATATTCAATATAGGCACGTGCAATTTGTGGATACTTGCTTGTCATTAAGTGATCTTCAACGATTTTTTGAATCTGGTTGATATCAATTTCATGCTGATAGTGACTAAAAATCTCGGTATTAATTCGCTGGCTCAGATCATGGATATACATTTCATCAACAATATTGACCGCACTTGCCGCTTTTCTGATTGCATTAGTAATACGTTGTAGGTCAAACCCAATTCGTGAACCATCACGCTTAATCACGAAGAAAGCATTCATTTTATGACTCCTGTAAGGTAGCTATGAAAAATTGAAAACACTATATATAGTTTTATTTAATAGATCAACACACAATATGTAGTGTTATTTTGTGTTTTTTGATGTTTAAAATTGTGGAGAAACCTTGCTAAATCTGGAAATCAAGAGAGTTTTTATTGAGAATTATTCTCAAATTATTTTTTTTAAAATTTGATCTATATCAAGGTTTTTGGTAATAAAAAACGGACGAAAAATCGTCCGCTCTTTAAGTTATAGAAAAGAAATTAAGCTGCAACCATTACCATAGCTGGGCGAATCACACGACCATTTAAGGTATAACCTTTTTGTAAAACGGTGGTAATTTGATTCGTTGTAAAGCCTTCTGCTGGTTGCATAGAGATAGCTTGGTGAAGATCCGGATTAAAGGTATCACCTACTGCACCAACAGGCTCGACACCAAAGCGAGAAACCGTTGAGAGTAACTCTTTTAAAGTCAGCTCGACGCCATCGAATAGGGCTTTGATGTTTTCATCTTCCTTATTGGCTGGTGTGGCAAGCGCACGCTCTAAGTTATCAATGGTATTTAAAATGTCTTTTGAGAATTTTTCGAGCGCAAATTTATGTGCTTTTTCGATGTCTTGTTCGCTACGACGACGCATATTATCAATTTCTGCACGCGTACGGAGCAATAAATCTTGCTCTTTTTTAGAGGTTTCTTCTACTTGTGCTTTTAATTGTTCTTCAAGTTCTTGTACACGGGCAATCGCTTCTTCTAACGGATCTTCCGTTGCGGTGGTTTCCTGCTGAACTTCTTCAACAAGTTCTTCATTTTCATTTAAGTTTTGTGCTTGTTCTGACATCTTTTTCTCCATTTATCAAAAATTAGTGCTATTTTAGCAAAACTGAATTGCTATGTAATATAATGGCTAAAATTTTAAATTCAAGTGCGGTCAAAAATCGGTGAGTCTGCACTTGGGAGCAATCATAGTTATGGATGAATTAGTCAAATCATTTAAAACTATCGCCTTGATGGGAAAACCACGTCGCGATATTAATTTGCAAATGCATAAAAACTTGTATCAATGGCTGAAAGAGCGAGGGTATCAAGTTTTAGTGGAAAAAGAAGTCGGTGAAAAATTTGGTTTACCAGAAGAGGTTTTAGCGACAGTTGAACAAATCGGTGAGCAAGCACAACTTGTGATTGTGATCGGTGGTGATGGCAATATGCTAGGGCGTGCTCGCATTTTGGCTAA
Source organism: uncultured Haemophilus sp. (assembly GCA_902481695.1). Lineage (GTDB taxonomy): Bacteria > Pseudomonadota > Gammaproteobacteria > Enterobacterales > Pasteurellaceae > Haemophilus_D. The sequence goes on from CABSXY010000027.1 coordinate 5,916, forward strand.
ATATCATATTCCAATGATTGGTATTAACCGAGGTAACTTAGGCTTTTTGACTGATATCGACCCGAAAAATGCTTATGCACAGCTTGAAGCTTGTTTAGAACGCGGCGAGTTTTTTGTCGAAGAGCGTTTCTTGTTGGAAGCTAAAATTGAACGCAATGGTGAAATTATTTCTAGTGGTAATGCAGTAAACGAGGCGGTGATTCACCCTGCTAAAATTGCGCATATGATTGATTTCCATGTTTATATCAATGATAAATTTGCCTTTTCTCAACGTTCAGACGGTTTGATTGTTTCTACTCCAACAGGTTCAACGGCTTATTCACTTTCCGCAGGCGGCCCGATTTTAACGCCAAATTTAAATGCGATTGCCCTTGTGCCGATGTTCCCGCACACGCTTTCTTCTCGACCATTAGTAATTGATGGAGACAGTAAAATTTCAATTCGCTTTGCAGAACATAACACTTCACAGTTGGAATTAGGCTGTGATAGTCAAATTGCACTCGATTTTTGCCCAGATGATGTGGTGCATATTGAAAAAAGCCCGCATAAACTACGCTTATTACACCTGAAAAATTACAATTATTACAATGTATTAAGCACGAAATTAGGCTGGCTTAAAAATTTCTAACCCAAAAAGTCAAAAATCTCTTTACTGTATATTATATCAGTTATAATATATGGATATACAGTTAAGGAGATTTTTTATGCTAACCCAACTTACCATCAATAATTTTGCAATTGTCCGCCAATTAGAGATTGAATTGGCGAAAGGAATGTCTGTGATCACGGGGGAAACCGGCGCCGGGAAATCTATTGCTATTGATGCGTTGGGATTATGTTTGGGGCAGCGTATTGAAACTTCTATGGTTCGAGAAGGGCAGGAAAGAGCTGAAATTTGCGCGACATTTTTTATTGAACCAACTAACCCCGCTTATCAATGGTTGCAAGAGCAAGAATTGCAAGATCCTGATAACCCCTCCGATTGTATTCTACGTCGTGTCATTAATGCTGATGGGCGTTCTAAAGCCTTTATCAATAGCACGCCAGTATCGGCTTCCCAATTAAAAGAAATAGGACAACATCTTATTCATATTAATGGGCAGCACGCTTCACAATTATTATTGAAAAATGATTATCAGCTTCAGTTGGTGGATACATTTGCACATCACCATGATTTACTCGCACAAATGCGAGAAGATTATCGAGTATGGAAAAATCTTCAAACGCAAGTTAAAAATTTCCAACAAAAAGTTGCCGAAAATGAAGCGAAGAAACAACTTTTACAATATCAGGTAGAAGAGTTGGATGAGTTTGCCCTTCGTCCAAATGAATATTTAGAATTAGAAGAGGATCAACGTCGTCTATCAAATAGCGAACAGCTGACACAGTTATCACAATCAGCCTTACAGCTACTCAGTGAAAATGAGACCGTGAGTATCGATTCTATGCTTTATCGTGCGACGCAGTATATTGATGAATTAAGTGAGTTAGATCCTCGCTATGCCTCCGTTCAAACAATGTTGAATGATGCACTTATCCAAGTACAAGAGGCAACAAGTGAAGTCCAACATCTTGCATCTCATATTGAGCAAGATCCGATGTTATTACAAGAGATTGAGCAGCGTTTAGGTCAAGCTTTACAACTTGCACGCAAGCACAATGTGAAACCTGAAGAGTTGGTGGAATGGCATCAAAAATTAAAAGCAGAATTGACCGCACTTTTAGATTTTTCAGAAAGTGAAGAACGTCTAATTCTAGAAGAAAAAGCCGCCTTTGAGAAAATGCAACATACAGCTAAACAATTACATGAAAGTCGTAGCCAAGCTGCAGAGAAATTAGCACAACAGGTTACACATTCTATCAAAGGGCTTGCAATGGAAAATGCCGAGTTTTTCATTGAAGTGAATTCAGATTTAACTAAAGTAGCGGCAAATGGGGCAGATAATATCGTCTTTACTTTACGCAGTAATCTAGGACAGCAGGCACAACCGCTAGCAAAAGTGGCATCAGGTGGTGAGCTTTCTCGTATTTCATTAGCGATTCAAGTCTTAACATCAGATCAATCAGCGATTCCAACGTTAATTTTTGATGAAGTAGATGTTGGGATTAGCGGTAAAACGGCGAGCGTGGTCGGTAAATTGTTGCGCCAATTAGGCGATAAATGCCAAGTGCTTTGTGTAACCCATTTACCACAAGTGGCATGCCATGGGCATCATCAATTTAATGTAGAGAAATTTACCGTTGATGATAAAACTGAAACTAAAATGACCGCACTTTCTCAAGAAGAACGCGTTTCAGCTCTTGCAAGATTACTCGGTGGCAGTGAAATTACAGAGCTTGCCTTGGCGAATGCGCAAGAAATGTTGGATTTAGTGAAGTAGATGAATTTTGCCTGAAAGCTTATTTTCTTGTCACATTTCAAAAATACTTGATAGGAATGCTTGCTTATTAGTCAAAAAAGCGTATTATAGCCGTCTATACGTCAATACATCCAAAAGAAGAGAACTTATGTCTAGCTATTTATTTACTTCTGAATCCGTTTCAGAAGGACATCCAGATAAGATTGCCGATCAAATTTCTGATGCGGTACTTGATGAAATTTTAAAACAAGATCCTAAAGCTCGTGTGGCTTGCGAAACCTATGTAAAAACAGGGATGGCGTTAGTCGGTGGTGAAATTACGACATCAGCATGGGTTGATATTGAAAACCTTACTCGCCAAGTGATTTGTGATATTGGCTATAAACACTCAGAAATGGGTTTTGATGGCAATTCTTGTGCGGTATTAAATGCGATTGGCAAACAGTCATCGGATATTAATCAAGGTGTGGATCGTGAGAATCCATTGGATCAAGGTGCAGGTGACCAAGGGATCATGTTTGGTTATGCAACAAATGAAACCGAAGTCTTGATGCCAGCCGCGATTACTTATGCGCATCGTTTAATGGAAAAACAAGCTGAAGTACGTAAAAGCGGTAAACTAGCATGGTTACGCCCTGATGCGAAAAGCCAAGTCACTTTAAAATACGAAGATAACAAAATCGTGGGCGTGGATGCCGTTGTTCTTTCTACACAACACAGTGAAGAAGTGTCACAAAAAGAAATTTACGAAGGTGTGATGGAAGAAATCATCAAGCCAATTCTGCCAAGTGAATGGTTATCTCAACAAACAAAATATTTCATTAACCCAACTGGTCGTTTTGTGATTGGTGGCCCAATGGGCGACTGTGGCTTAACGGGGCGTAAAATCATTGTCGATACATACGGTGGTGCGGCTCGTCATGGTGGTGGCGCATTTTCTGGTAAAGATCCATCAAAAGTAGACCGTTCAGCGGCTTATGCAGCACGTTATGTGGCAAAAAATATCGTTGCGGCTGGCCTTGCAGATCGTTGTGAAATTCAACTTTCTTATGCAATTGGTGTGGCAGAGCCAACTTCTATCATGGTAGAAACCTTTGGTACAGGAAAAGTATCAAACGAAGTATTGGTTAAGTTAGTGCGTGAATTCTTTGATTTACGCCCTTATGGTTTAATTAAAATGTTAAATTTAATTCAACCAATCTATCGCCAAACTGCCGCGTATGGACACTTCGGTCGTGAACAGTTCCCATGGGAAAAAGTAGATCGCGCTGAAGAGTTACGTGCAGCAGCAGGTCTAAAATAAGTAAATTACATGTATATGATAAAAACCGCTAATTTAGCGGTTTTTGTTTACTTAGTATGATGATGTCATCTCAAACTCAGTTTCGGCATTTAAAAATGCAGGTGCAACGCAAGCTTGCAGAAACATTACAACTCGCTGAAAATCACTTTCAACGGAAATTTCCTATTCCGACAATCAGTTATGACTTGCGAGGTGTAAAGGCCGGCGTTGCATACTTGCAGAAAAATGAGATTAAATTTAACCGCACTTTGCTACTCGAGAACTCAGATGAATTTATTCATCAGGTTGTTCCCCATGAATTAGCCCATCTTATTGTGTATCAAGTATTTGGGCGAGTGAAACCGCATGGACAGGAATGGCAAGCGGTGATGACGCAGTTATTCAATCTTCCGGCTAATACTTGCCATCAATTCGATGTGGAAAGTGTACAGGGTAAAATGTTTGCTTATCAATGCGAATGTCAGACCCATTATTTAACGATTCGTCGGCATAATCGCATTCAACGCGATAAAATTGCCTATTTATGTCGAAAATGTCAGGGAAAATTGGTTTTTCATAGTGAAAATTAATGAGTGCTGTGATATATTCGTAATGTTTTCAATCAAATAACAGGGGTTATCCAATGAAAAAATCATTATTAGCTATCGTTGTCGGTGCATTAGCGGTTGCTTCAACAGCAAACGCAGGTTTATATGCAGAAGGTGATCTAGGTCTTTCAAGAACTAAATTAAGCAATGGTGGTTCAAGCAAAACTAAAGTTGAACCTCGTGTTGCAGTAGGTTACAAATTAGGTAATATGCGTGTAGCAGGTGATTATACTCATCACGGCAACTTCCAAGGTACTAAAGTTCAAGGTTTAGGTGCGACAGTATTCTATGACTTCGATACCAATTCTCAAATTGAACCTTATGTTGGTGCTCGTCTTGCGGCAAACCGTTTCAAATTTGAAGAGCGTGCGGATCAACGCTATAAAAGCTCTTCTGAAACCAAAGTGGGTTATGGTGTAGTTGCGGGTGCTAAATATAAATTAGCAGAAAAAGTGTATGCAAACGGTGGTTTAGAATATAACCGTTTAGGTAGCTTTGACGATACTAAAGTGAATAACTATGGCGCTAAAGTGGGCGTAGGTTACGAATTCTAATTTCCCTTTTGAAAAGTGCGGTTGATTTTCACCGCACTTTTTCTTTTGGATGTGAAAATTTGTATCGGGCTAATCTATTTGTGATTAATTCATGTAGCAGTTACAATCCTCGTTCTAAATGAATTGAGGATTTTTTATTTTTAGAGGTGAGAATATGATTATCGTTTATGGCATTAAAAACTGTGATACAGTGAAAAAAGCATTGAAGTGGCTAACTGAACATAATATTCAACATAAATTACATGATTATCGTGTGGATGGATTAGATACTCAATTCTTACAACAAGCAGAAACCCAATTTGGTTGGGAAAATTTAGTCAATAAACGTAGTACAACTTGGCGTAATCTTGATGAAAATGTGAAAAATACACTCTCAAAATCTACCGCACTTTCCGTATTAGCTGAAAATCCAACATTAATCAAACGCCCGATTATTTTGCAAGATGGTAAGGCATTGATTGGGTTCAACGAAAAAGAATATATTGCAGCATTTAAGTAGTATTAAAGTGGAGAATTTATTTTTACTTGTTTATCTACTTATTAGAACTACTAATTTTGATTAAAAAAGGAAATATAAAAATGAATAATGAACAACAAAATGAACAGTAAAAAGCCATACGACGTTTTTTTATTGGGAGTTTTTTTATTGCATTAGTATGCGCAGTCGTCGTTGATTTATTTCTTGCTTCAATGGATGGCAGCTCATCAGATGACGTGGTATGGGTATTTTTTTATACTTTTTTTATCGTATTTATACCTAGTGCGATTACAACGTTTGTTTTTTACATCACTCAGGAAAAAGCAAGTCGCTATTATGGGCGGTATTTATTGGTGGCATTTTTTATGCCTTTTTTAATCCCTATTATTGTCGGATTATTTTTGCATTTTGTTGATTTAAACTGGGATAGCACTATTGATACAATTATAGGCACTTATTTTTTATTAGGCCTTCCTTGTACTATTTTGGGGATAGTTCAGTTGGTGCTGGCTGTAGTATGTTTACCAGAAATGCATAAGTAAATAGTCATCTTTTAACCTTGTCTTTTGCACTTGATAAGAATAAGATTCATTACAGTATTGTTACAATCTCAATCATTGATGTGATAAATGTTTCATAACAGTTGCTTATTTATTTGAAAGATTTTATGTGGTTGAATTGTGGTTTTTATGACTCAAGCGCCAAAACAAAGGATTGATTATGCATAACAAATCTTATTTTGCCCTCCTTCCTCTTTCATTTTTTATATCTAATGCTTTTGCTGAGGATATGCAGTCTGAAACATTATTGGCTCCTATTGTGGTAACAGGTGTTACCCAGACGAATACCAATTCAGTCAAACTTAATCCTAAAACAACTCTTCAACCTTTGCCAGCAGGTGATGGTGCAGATTTATTGCAATCTGTGGCAAATATGAGCGTGATTCGTAAAGGTGGGAGTTCGGGTGACCCGTTATTTCGCGGCTTAGGTGGTTCTCGCTTGAATATTCAAGCAGACGACCAATTCATTTATGGTGGGTGTAGCAACCGAATGGATCCGCCAACAGCTTATATTTTCCCATCAGCTTATGATGAAGTTGTGGTGACCAAAGGTCCCCAAACTGTAACTGAAGGTTCTGGCTTGGTGGCTGGCGCAGTTCGTTTTGTGCGTAAAGAGCCTGAATTTGATACTCAAAATACCTACTTAAATGGCAGTGTAACACTTGGTGGGAATAAACGCCGTGATGCTTATTTTGATGCGATGGCGGGTGGTAAATATGGTTATTTACGTACGAGTATGTCACACAATGAGGCGGGTAATTACAAAGATGGCGATGGCAATCGAATTCATTCCTCTTTTGAGCGCCGTAATCAAATGTTACAGCTTGGTTTCACTCCTACAGAAAACACCTTATTGACCGGAACTTATGAACGTAGTCGAGGCGAAGCGGCTTATGCGGATCGAATGATGGATGGGAGTAAGTTTGATCGTGATGCGTGGAATGTTCGATTTGTACAACGTAATATTACACCATGGTTCACTGAACTTGAATTACGTTACGGTCAAAGCAAGATTGATCATGTGATGGATACTTATAGTATGCGTTATTTAAGCATGATGGGAAATCAAGTTAAAAAAGCAATGAATCCAAAACGTGAAACCAATACAGGGCATTTGAAAGCAACCTTTGATTGGCCGGATATTAATTTGCAAACAGGCATTGATTATATGCGTGATAAACACCTTTCACGTATGGAAATGAATGGTGAGGGCTATAGACACAAGCCTTATCAACCACAGCAAAACTTTACTCAATGGGGCGGATTTGTTGAGGGGGCCTGGACGGCAAGCGATAGTCGTAAGTTTATTTCTGGTTATCGTTACGATGAAGTGAAAGCTGAATACGACACTTTAATGGCAAATCACCCAAATAAACATCATACGTATGGTTTGCATTCAGGCTTCTTACGTTGGGAAGAAGAAATCAATGGCATTAAATATTATGCTGGTGTAGGGATTGCAGAGCGAGCGCCAGATTATTGGGAACGCCGTGCAAGCCAAGTTTTAGATAAAGAGCAAAACCGTCAAATTGATACGGGATTGATGTGGAAGAATGACACCTTTGATTTTTCTGTATCGTTATTTGGTAGTGATGTCCACGATTTCATTATGTTAGAACGAGTAGGTAAAGATGTCTCGGCTCGTAATATCAAGGCAACTCGATTAGGCGGTGAAATTGAAGGCAAATGGAAATTTGCACGTCACTGGGAAATCGGTAGTAGTCTGGCTTATACCTATGGTAAAAATCGCACGGACGACCGTCCACTCGCTCAAACACCGCCATTAGAATGGAAAAACTCATTAACTTGGGATAATGAAACCTTGAGCGCGGGAGTATTATGGCGAGTGGTTTCGGCACAAAAACGCTATGCAACAGGACAAGGCAACATTATTGGGCAGGACATCGGTGCTTCAGCAGGCTTTGGAACGTTATCCTTTAATACAGGGTGGAAAATTAATAAATATGCCACTTTGCAGGGCGGAATTGATAACTTATTTAATAAATCCTATGCAGAATTTGTAAGTAAAGGCGCAGATCCTTCAGCGGGGCTTCAAA
>CABSXY010000028.1 GCA_902481695.1 uncultured Haemophilus sp.
ATTTTTTCTAGCTTTGGTGGCGTCAGCAATTTCTACGGCAAAGTGACGACAGTAAAATGTTTTGAAAATAATGGATTAATTGCCGAGATCCTTGAAGAAAATGGTGAAGGCAGAGTGCTTGTCGTAGATGGTGGTGGTGCAGTACGCCGTGCTTTAATTGATGCAGAGCTTGCACAACTTGCCGCAGATAATGACTGGGCGGGCATTATTGTTTATGGTGCCGTGCGTCAAATTCAACAGCTTGAAAATATTGATATTGGTATTCATGCACTTGCCCCAATTCCAGTTGGTGCAGATGAAAATAATCATGGTGAAAGTGATCTTCCAGTGAATTTTGGTGGTGTAACATTCTTCCCTGAAGATTACATTTATGCCGATTTAACAGGCATTATTCTTTCACAAGAAGCACTAGATTTAGAAGACGTTGAAGAAGAATAATTTTGAAATTATAGGCCTTTTTAAAGTGTGGTTAGAAATAACCGCACTTTTTTTGTCAAAATTTTTTTGAACAAGATCACATTTTAAACATTTGTTAGTTGAAAGTTTTTAACATTCATTTAACATCGAAAATAGTTCATCTGTAATCAGTTTGGAGGGACTCATGAACGAAACAAACACAACAAAAAATTATAAAAGTGGGATTATCTTTCTGCTGGCGATAGCCTGTTTTTTTATTTTATTAAAATCTTTACCTTTCGCACCTAAGGAAAATGCTGGTTTAGCATTATTAGCCTTTGTGGCGATTCTTTGGTTAACTGAGGCGTTACATGTCACCGTGACCGCTCTTTTGGTGCCATTACTTGCAATTGCTCTTGATTTGGTGACAACCAAGCAAGCTTTAGTGGCGTTTGCTGATCCAACCATTTTCTTATTCTTTGGTGGTTTTGCTTTAGCGACAGCTTTGCACATACAAAAACTCGATAAAATGATTGCCAATAAAATCATGGCAATGGCACGTGGTAATTTGTTTGTCGCTGTGATGTATCTTTTTGCTATTACTGCTTTCCTTTCCATGTGGATGAGTAACACAGCAACAGCCGCCATGATGTTACCTTTAGCCATGGGGATCTTAAGCAAACTTGATAAAGAAAAAGAACATAATACTTATGTCTTCGTCTTATTAGGGATTGCGTATAGTGCAAGTATTGGTGGTATGGGAACATTAGTAGGTAGCCCACCAAATGCTATCGTTGCAAGTAACTTACATTTAACTTTCTCTGATTGGTTATGGTATGGTTTACCAATTATGCTAATTTTAATGCCATTGATGGTGGGTACACTTTTCATGGTGTTTAAACCAAGACTTCATTTACATTTTGAACAAAATTTTGAACGTATTGAAATGAATGGCCAACGTGTTTTAACGCTTGTGATTTTTGGTCTCATTGCGCTTTGTTGGGTATTTAGTAGTTATATTAATCCAATCATTTCAGGTGTATTTGGTCTTGCTAAAAATATCGGTAGTTTTGATAGCGTTGTCGCATTGCTTGCTGCTGTCATTATTTGTTCAACTGGTGTGGCAAATTGGAAACAAATCCAAGAAAGCACGGACTGGGGTGTATTAATGCTTTTCGGTGGTGGCTTAACTTTAAGCGCCGTGTTAAAAGATTCTGGTGCAAGTAAAGTATTAGCTGACGGTATTGTATTCTTAGTTCAAGGACAACATTACTATCTCATTGGTTTATTGGTCGCAACCTTCATTATTTTCTTAACTGAATTTACGTCCAATACTGCGAGTGCAGCATTATTAGTGCCAATCTTTATTTCTATCGCGCAATCTCTTGGTATGCCAGAAATTGGTCTTGCCTTAATCATCGGTTTAGGTGCTTCTTGTGCCTTTATGTTACCAGTGGCGACACCGCCAAATGCAATCGTATTTGGTACGGGACATGTTCGTCAGAGTGATATGGTGAAAGCTGGGTTTATCTTAAATATTGTGTGTATACTCGTTATCGCGACAATAGGATATTATTTCTGGTTGAATTAATCGTATAAAAGAAAAGGGCGTGTTGGATATATTCAACATGCCCTTTTATTATTTTTTACAAAGATTATGCTTTAATTTCGGAGCGGCTTTTTAAGAAAAAGAGTGCGATTGTTGAGATCAACATCACAAAGCCAACGCCAACATATAAACTCTGTTTGTCCCAGCCCATATCTAATAATTGACCCGCAATCGTTGGAGCAAGAATTGCACCAATACGACCGATACCAATTGACCAGCCCACACCGGTGCTACGAATATCAGCATCATAAGTAAGTGGGTTTAAGGTATAAAGACCGCTGATACAGCCATTCATGAGTGCACCAACTAAAATACCGAATACCATCGCAATCCATAAAACGGACGAGGATAAGATAAAGGTAATGATTGCTGCAGAAGATAAGACAGTGAATAAAATTAACACGCCACGAGCTGTCCAACGGCTAGCCAGTAAGCCATAGATTAAGGCGCCGCAGGTGCCACCTAATGAAATCATCATCCCTACACTCACACTTTGCTCTGTCGTCATGCCCGCTTCTTTTAATAAGGCTGGCGTCCATGAGCTAATAAAATAGAAGCTGAACATGATTGCAAAGAAAGCTGTCCAGATTAGCAAAGTGGAATGTAAGTATTTTTCGCTAAATAATTGGCTAATAGGTAATTTAGTTTTAACTTTTTCTGTTTTTGCAGGAAGTTTCCAATTGCCGGATAAACCAATTTTTTTTGCGATTAAATTTAACCGCACTTCTGCATTTTTAGGTTGTTTGGTGGTGAGAAAATCAATAGATTCCGGTAACCAAATAAATAAAACCACTAAAAGTAAACCGGTCAAGATAGCACCCGCTAAAAACACGGAACGCCAGCCATATTCACCTTGCAACATTACGGCGAACATACCACCTAATACTGCACCGATACCAAAACCAGCAGCATAGACACTGATCGCAAAGCTACGCCATTTGCGAGAGGAATATTCGCTGGTGATCACGTTTGTGCCCACTAAAATACCGCCGACACCAAGACCCGTGATAACGCGCCAGAAACCGAGCCATTGATATTGTGAAATAAACGCAGAGCCTAACATACCGATAGCAGAGAGTGATACTGCCATTAATAACAATGGGCGACGACCAATTTTATCTGCAAGTGGTGCAAGGAAAAGTGAGCCTGCGGTCATACCAAATAAGCCGGCACTTAATAAATAACCTAACTCAATCCCCGTGAGACCAAATTCGCCACGAATGGCTGTTGCCGTGAAGGCAAGGGCTAATACATCGAAGCCGTCAAGTAAATTCATGATGGCAGCCATGACCACAATCATCCATTGATAAGCCCCCATTGGGCTTTGTTCTATTTTGGCTCTAAGAGAAAGTGTTTCGGTCATTTTATTTCCTTAAGTTAAGCAAACTGACGAGAGCTTGCGAGAGATTGAAGTTTACGCAAAATCATGCTGAGTACCACGCCATAAGCGGGAACAAACAAGACAATGCCGACAAATAATTTAAATAAGTAATCGACAAATCCAAGGCTAAACCAATGTTCTGCCATGAAAGGGTCGCTACTTTTATAAAATGCTACACAAAAGAACATAAAGGTATCGGCAAGGGAACCAAATGTCATGGAGCTGCTCGGGGCAATCCACCATGTTTTTAATTGGCGTAAGCGGTTGAATACTAACACATCTAATAATTGTCCGAAAACATAAGCACAGAAGCTGGCGAATGCAATACGGAAAACAAACATATTGAATTCACTTAATGCACCTAAACCTTGATATTGTCCATTAGAGAAAACAACTGAAACAATATAACTCACGATAAGTGCTGGAATCATTACGATAAAGATGATCCAACGAGCTTCTTTTGCCCCAAATACACGTACCGTTAAATCGGTGGCTAAGAAAATGAATGGGAAAGTGAGTGTGCCCCATGTGCTGTGGAATGAGAAATCATCAGCAAAACCAAGTGCGGTCAATTTTAAATTGATTTCAAATGGAATTTGAACGAAATAGTTACTGGCTGTGATGATGAAGATGTGAAATAAGCTTAATAAAATTAAAGCAAAACGTTTTTGTTGATCATTGAAGATCGGAGTATTAATTTTCATTTTAAGACCTTTTTAGTTGGTTAATCGGGGGTAGGGAACCCGACATGAGAAATAAATCCGCCAAATTGGCGAGCCGTGAATAATACTAGAATTTATTGGGATTGCAAGAAAGTGCGGTCAAAAATTTAGGTATTTTATTTAAATTTAATAAAAATGATAAGAATTGTTATTTACACTAAAATTATATTGTACTAGAATTCTCGGGTATTATTTATTCCACATATGCCAGGAGAGCATTTCAATGTATAAATCCAATCATTTAAAAACAACATCATTCTTCGCATTAAGTGCGTTAACAATCGCCCTTTTTTCAAACTATTCTCATGCAGAAGAGAAACTTGAGGAAATTAAAGTTACTGCGGAAGATCAGGTAAAACAATCACTTGGTTCTTCTCTTGTGACAGCAAAAGATTTAGAGAAACGTCCAGCAACAAATGATGTTTCTGAAGTATTACGTACCATGCCAGGTGTGAATTTGACGGGTAACTCATCTACAGGACAACGCGGAAATAAACGTCAAATTGATATTCGTGGTATGGGACCAGAAAATACTTTGATTTTAGTGGATGGTAAACCAGTCACCTCTCGTAATGCAGAACGTTATGGTGTACGTGGTGAACGTAACTCTCGTGGCGACAGCAACTGGGTGCCGGTTGAAGCGATTGAAAAAATTGAAGTATTACGTGGTCCTTCAGCAGCACGCTATGGTTCAGGTGCAATGGGTGGGGTGGTTAATATTATTACTAAACCTGTTACCAATGATTTACACGGTAGCTTAAGCTATTACACAAACCAACCAGAAGACAGCGATGAAGGCGCAACGAATCGTGTCGGCTTTAATCTAAGCGGTGCGTTAATTAAAGATGTATTGCAATTCCGTTTATATGGTAACTGGAATAAAACTCAAGCGGATGAAGTCGGTATTAATGGCGATCCTGCGATTGCCGGTCGTGAAGGTGTACGTAATAAAGATATTAATGGCCGTTTAGTGTGGAATATCAATGAGAAAAATAAATTAACCTTGGATTCTGGTTTCAGCCGTCAAGGTAATATTTATAACGGTGATACACAAAATAGCTCAGCAGGGCTTTACAATAATAAAAACTATCCTGAAACCAAAACGTTGGCAGGAAGCAAAGCTGAAACTGCTCGTTTATATCGTCAGAACTATGCTTTAACCTATGAAGGTAAATTCGATCATTTTGACAATAAAACTTATATTACTTTTGATAAAACTAAAAACAGCCGTTTACCAGAATATTTAGCGGGTGGTCCAGAAGGTAGTTATTCTAGCACGTCAGCTTTTAGCGATTCTATTCTTAAAAATACGCGTTTTAGTTCAGAATTCTATATCCCATTTACCTTGGGTGTAGATCATATGCTGACAGTTGGTTTTGAAGGTGCACATAGCAGTTTAGATGATGACGCTTCTATGACACAGTTACTTGGTGGACGACGAGACAAGAATACAGGGAAGGTGCTTTATGATTTGAAAGAACGCCTACCAACCGGCATCTCAAATGTACGAGGTGGTCATAGCAGTCAAACTGAGTGGGCAGTATTTGTTGAAGATAATATTTCAGCAACCCAATCTACCATCTTAACGCCATCTTTGCGTTATGATTACAACACCTATTCTGGTTCTAATCTAAGTGGCGGATTAAACTTCTTACAAAGCCTCAACGATGATTGGAGAATTAAAGGTGGGATAGCAAGAGCTTATAAAGCACCGAATCTTTATCAAACTAACCCGAATTACTTGTTGTTTACTTTAGGTCAAGGTTGTCCAACGAATGTACCAAATAATAAAACTTGTTATTTCCAAGGTAATAGCGACATTAAACCAGAAACCAGCTGGAATAAAGAAATCGGAATTGAATATGATAAAGACGGGCTTCTTGCTTCTGTGGCTTACTTCCGTAATGACTATCGTAACAAAATCGTGTCTGATGGTGAATTTATCGGTTTAACTAACTTAGGTAACTATGTGTATAAATGGGGTAATGCAAACCGCGCAGTGATTGAAGGTTTTGAAGGTAATCTGACATTACCATTAATCCAAGATAAATTAAACTGGGTGAATAACTTCACTTATATGCATAAAACCAAAAATAAAGATACAGGTAACCCGCTTTCTATCGTGCCGAAATATACCTTGAATTCAAGCTTAAGTTATCAAATTACAGATAGTTTGGATGCAATGTTAACTTATACGCAATACGGTAAACAAAAATCCCGTAAAAATCCGGAAAACCGTATGGAAAATGGTAACGACAAGTACGTTAATCAGCTTGCTGGCTCAGAAGATATTGGTGGCTATGCAGTTTGGGGATTAAGTGCGGGTTATAGTTGGAAAGATACAATCAGCATTCGTGTTGGTGTAAGTAATTTATTTGATAAACGCATTTATCGTTCATCAAGCAGTACAAATTACAATGCCCATACCTACAACGAACCTGGTCGTGCCTATTACGCAACAGTTAAATATTCATTTTAATTGAGTGTTTAGAAATGATAGAAAAAAGTGCGGTCGATTTTGACCGCACTTTTTTATTTGAATTTGGATAATAGTGAATTTCAGATAATAAAAAACCCCGCATAGGCAGGGTTCTTCACACAGATTCAAATTATTTTGTACCTGGGATTTTGAAACGGCTGTTAAAGCGTTCAACACGACCACCAGTATCAACAACACGTTGTTTACCAGTGTAGAATGGGTGGCAGCTACCGCACACATCAAGGTTGATGTCTTTGCCTAAAGTTGAACGAGTTTTGATCACGTTACCGCAAGAACAAGTTGCAGTGATCTCTTTATATTCTGGATGAATACCTTGTTTCATAGAAAACCTCAAATTGAAGCCACGCCGCTATAAATGCTTTCCACTTACACCGCGTGAGTTAATAATCGCCGACAATCCGGCACCAAATAGACTGCGAATTATACTGAAAAAATCAAATTGATCAAGAGGTGTGCTTTAGTGATAGAATCATCGCAAAATTTTTGCTTATTTTTGACCGCACTTTAGGAAAGTTATGTTCGCCCAATCCTCTGTTGATGCCCCTTTTGCCCATTCTGTTTTAAAATGGTATGAAAAGTTTGGGCGTAAAAATTTGCCTTGGCAGCAAAATAAAACCCTTTATGGTGTTTGGCTTTCTGAAGTAATGTTACAACAAACCCAAGTTTCTACTGTTATTCCTTATTTTGAACGCTTTATCAAAACCTTTCCTAATGTGATCGCACTGGCTAATGCATCACAAGATGAAGTGTTGCATTTATGGACAGGGCTAGGCTATTACGCACGTGCGAGAAATTTACATAAAGCTGCTCAAACAATCAGAGATGAATATCAAGGCGAATTTCCTACAAAATTTGAGCAAGTTTGGGCATTAACAGGTGTGGGGCGATCGACGGCTGGCGCAATTTTATCTTCGGTGCAAAATCAGCCTTACCCGATTTTAGACGGCAATGTAAAACGCGTCCTTTCTCGTTATTTTGCTGTTGAAGGTTGGCCTGGCGAGAAGAAAGTCGAAAATCAATTATGGCAATTGAGCGAACAGGTTACACCAACAACGAGAGTGGCGGAATTTAATCAAGCGATGATGGACATCGGTTCGGCTATTTGTACTCGAACAAAACCTAAATGCGATCTTTGTCCTTTAAGTAAAGATTGTTTAGCCAATAAACTCGAAAAGTGGGCGGAATTTCCTGGAAAGAAACCCAAAAAATCATTGCCAGAAAAGCAGAGCTATTTTTTGATTTTATCTTATCAAGGAAAAATCTGGTTGGAACAGCGTGAAAGCAAAGGCTTATGGGGCGGATTGTATTGTTTCCCTCAGTTTGAGGATAAACAAACATTGCTGAGTTATCTGAAAGAACAAGGGATTACTGAGTATCAAGAATGGGTAACTTTTCGTCATACCTTTAGCCATTTTCACTTAGACATTCATCCGATTTATGTCAAAATCGATCGAAAATCGGAAGAGGGCGATCGTTCAGATTGGAAAAAATTGTCAGAAAAAGGAAAAGAATCTCAATCTGGTCTATTAAGTGCGGTCAAATATTGGTATGATCCAACGTCACCTGAACAGATCGGGTTAGCTCAGCCTGTGAAAAATTTATTAACGCAATTTGTAAGGAATTATTATGGCTAGAACCGTTTTTTGCGAATATTTGAAACAAGATGCGGAAGGGTTGGATTTTCAACTGTATCCCGGTGAATTAGGTAAACGTATTTTTAATTCGATTAGTAAACAAGCATGGGGCGAATGGATTAAAAAACAAACCATGTTAGTGAACGAGAAAAAACTCAATATGATGAATGCCGAACATCGCAAATTATTAGAAGAAGAAATGGTGAATTTCTTATTTGAAGGCAAAGATGTGCATATTGAAGGTTACGTTCCCCCATCTAAATAACAAAAGATTATGAAAAAGTATTTATTATTGGCGCTACTTCCGCTTTTGTATGCTTGTAGCGATTCGCCAACCCACCGACGTGGCATTAATTATGACGAAGTGTTTTCGAAAGACACGCAAGGTTTAGATATTTTAACTGGTCAATTTTCCCATAATATCGATCGTATTTGGGGGGTAAATGAGCTTTTAGTGGCGAGTCGTAAAGACTACGTGAAATACACAGACTCTTTCTATACGCGTAGCCACGTGAGCTTTGATGAAGGTACAATTATTGTTGAAACTCAACAAGACCTTAATCGCTTACACAATGCGATTGTCCATACTTTATTGATGGGTTCCGATGCGAAAGGGATCGACTTATTTGCTTCTGGCGATGTACCGATTAGTACGCGTCCTTTCTTATTAGGTCAGGTTGTGGATAACAATGGTCAGCAAATTGCTAACCAAGTGATTGCAAGTAACTTTGCGACTTATTTAATCCAAAATAAATTACAAACTCGCCGCTTACAAAATGGTAACACCGTGCAATTTGTGGTGATCTCAATGATTGCAAACCACGTTGAAGTGCGTGCACAAAAATATATTCCATTAGTCCGTAAAGCCGCAGAACGCTATGGTATTGATGAAAGCTTGATTTTAGGTATTATGCAAACAGAATCCAGCTTCAACCCGTATGCGATTAGTTATGCGAATGCAATCGGCTTAATGCAAGTGGTACCAAGCACAGCAGGTCGCGATGTGTTTGCGATGAAAGGTAAAGGTGGACAACCATCTGCACGTTACCTTTATGATCCTGCAAATAACATTGATGCGGGTGTCTCTTACTTATGGATTCTGCAAAATCAATATTTAGATGGTATTACGAACCCTACCTCTAAACGTTTTGCAATGATTTCTGCTTATAACAGTGGTGCAGGTGCAGTATTACGTGTATTCGATGAGGATAAAGATGAGGCGATCTATAAGATCAACCAGATGTATCCTGAACAGGTATATCGTATCTTAACGACCGCACATCCATCATCACAAGCAAGAAACTACTTGTTGAAAGTGGATGCAGCACAGAAGAAATTCCGTGTAAGACGATAATTTCAGTGATGAAATATAATGCCCGAAAGAATTTTCGGGCATTATTTTTTGAGAAAGTGCGGTTATTTTTGATTGAGTTTTATAAAATACGTTCTTTTTATAGTCGTTTTGGTTATTAACCACTCAAACACACCAACTTTTTTACTTTTTTTGAATTTAATTGTTGACCGATACCCGAAAAAATAGTTTAATACGCTCCGTTGTCAGGCAGTAGCCAATAACGATAACGCCTCGATAGCTCAGTCGGTAGAGCAGGGGATTGAAAATCCCCGTGTCGGTGGTTCGATTCCGCCTCGAGGCACCATTTCCTCCTTAGTTCAGTCGGTAGAACGGTGGACTGTTAATCCATATGTCGCAGGTTCGAGTCCCGCAGGAGGAGCCAAATTCTGAGAAGCCGCTAAAGTAATTTAGCGGCTTTTTTCTTTCTAGTTTCAATATTTCCTAATCTTCATATAGACAATTCCAATCACATCAATTTATAGCTTTCTCGTTCAGTTTTAGGCAAAATAGAGAAAAATTCCAACGAGTAAAAAAGGATAATGAAAATGACTAAACATTATGATTATATTGCGATCGGTGGCGGTTCCGGCGGGATTGCCTCAATTAACCGTGCGGCAAGCTATGGCAAAAAATGTGCAATTATTGAAGCAAAACATCTCGGTGGTACTTGCGTAAATGTAGGTTGTGTACCGAAAAAAGTGATGTTCTATGGTGCACAAGTTGCAGAAGCTATTAATAGCTATGCACCAGCTTATGGTTTTGATGTAGAAGTGAAAAAGTTTGATTACGCGAAATTAGTCGAGAGTCGTCAAGCTTATATCAGTCGTATTCATTCGTCTTACAATAATGTATTAGCGAAAAATAATGTGGATGTTTTAAATGGTTTTGCGCGTTTTAAAGATGCGAAAACGATTGAAGTGAGCTATGCAGATGGTTCAACCGAATTAGTGACTGCCGATCATATCTTAATTGCGACGGGTGGCCGCCCAAGTATTCCAGCGGTAAAAGGCGCAGAATATGGGATTGATTCAAATGGTGTATTTGCTTTAAATGAATTACCAAAACGTGTTGCAGTCGTAGGAGCGGGTTATATTGCCGTTGAATTAGCGGGTGTTTTAAATAGCTTAGGTAGCGAAACACATTTATTTGTGCGTCAACATGCCCCATTGCGTAATCAAGATCCATTGATTGTCGAAACTTTACTTGAAGTGTTAGCACAAGATGGTATCCAATTACATACCAAAGCGTTGCCAGAAGAAGTGGTGAAAAATGCGGATGGTTCGCTTACCTTGAAATTACAAGATGGCCGAGAAACTACAGTGGATACGTTAATTTGGGCGATTGGTCGTGAACCTGCTACTGATGTGATTAATCTTGAAGTAACAGGCGTGAAAACCAATTCGCGTGGACAAATTATTGTCGATAAATACCAAAATACAAACGTACCTGGTATTTATGCAGTGGGTGATATTATCGAAGGTGGTATTGAATTAACACCGGTTGCTGTGGCGGCAGGTCGTCGTTTGTCCGAGCGTTTATTCAATAACAAACCGAATGAGCATTTAGATTACAACCTTGTGCCAACCGTCGTGTTTAGCCATCCACCAATCGGTACAGTCGGTTTAACTGAACCACAAGCGATTGAGCAATATGGCGAAGAAAATGTGAAAGTGTATAAATCTTCTTTCACGGCAATGTACACCGCGGTTACTGAACATCGTCAACCTTGCCGAATGAAATTAGTGTGTGTCGGTAAAGACGAAAAAATCGTAGGCTTACACGGCATTGGTTTTGGTGTGGATGAAATGATTCAAGGTTTTGCGGTGGCAATCAAAATGGGTGCAACTAAAGCAGACTTTGATAATACGGTGGCAATTCACCCAACAGGTTCAGAAGAATTTGTCACAATGCGTTAATTGCAGATAAAGAAAGTGCGGTCAAAACTTCTGATGTTTTTGACCGCACTTTTTATTGTGATTTGTTATTAGGCTGCTGCGCGATTGCCTAATGTACCATCATCTTCCATTTCTTTAGCCACACCGACGACCTCAGCAATTTTGTCTCCTTCTTTGAAGAATACGAAACCACCATGTTCCATTTTGACCCAAGGTTCATCTTTGGTGAGCGGGAACGTCGTAATGATGGTGACTTTGTCGCCATCTTTTGCGTAATCATTAAAATCAATGACGCCATCATCATCAATGCGGTGCGCTTTACCAAAAGGAGCTTTACGTGTTAAGTAATGCAAATTGGTTGAGCAGTGGGCAATCATCCATTCTCCGTTTGAAAGAATGAAGTTAAAGGTGCCTTTTTGTGAGAGCTCTTTGGTAATGTCTTGGATAGCTTCAAAAATTTCCATTTCAGACGGTTTGCGACGGAAGCGATTTTTCAAGTATTCCGCCATATAACAAAAGGCTGCTTCTGAATCCGTTGAGCCAATGGGTTGGCAGAAACTCTCAGACATATCTGGCACATCTTTTAAATTACCGTTGTGAGCAAACACCCAGTTTTGTCCCCAAATTTCACGAATAAAGGGATGAGTGTTTTCAATGGTGACGCCACCTTGCGTTGCCTTACGAATGTGAGCAATCACATTGAGCGATTTAATTTTGTATTGTTTTACACAATCCGCAATAGGAGATTGAGAGGCTGCATGGTTATCGCGAAAAATACGCACACCACGACCTTCAAAAAAAGCGATACCGAAGCCATCTGAATGGCAGTCGGTAAGACCCGCACGACGACGGAAACCTTCAAAAGAAAAGACAATATCCGTCGGCGTATTGCAGTTCATTCCAAGTAATTGACACATAAATTCCTACAACTTATTTTTATATTTTTATAACCTTATAATGTGTGCTGATTTAACACCATAATGTGATTAAATTCAAGATGGATCACAAAGGATTTTTAGAAGAAAATGTTACATAAAATAACCTGAGAATCTTTCTGATCTAAAGGTTAGGGATGAGCATTTTATTAAGTCAATAAAAAAGGCGTGGTAAACACGCCTCTTGTTATCTCTTTTAAGAGATAAAGATTATTCATCTTTATTTGATTTATCCTCTTCTTCTACTTCAATCTCAACGTCATCTGCTTTGTCTGCAGCACCGTTAATCGTTAAGCAAACTTCGCTAGAAATTAAATGCTCTAAGATTGTTGCTAGTTCGTGTAATTTTTCTTTATCATCATCGAAATAACCTTCTTCTTTTAAGTTAGCAATGAAGGCAGAGAATACCGCTTTATCAAAGAACTCTGGTGCGTTAATACCGTGTAATACAGAAAGACGCTGTGCCACCAATTGGCTTTCTTTTTCTAATAAGCCACGAGCAATTCCAGGATCTTTACGTAAAATACTCACTGTGATGTAGTAACGTTGTAAGATTTCACGCATACCAGCAGACCAAAGTTGTAAAATACGAACTTTAGCGCGGTGAATCGATAAGAAATTATCATTGGCTTGGATAACATCCTGACGCGCAAATTCATCAATAATGGCTTTAATTTGTGTATTTAATTCTTCTTCATTGAAATGAAGGAAGAGTTCGCCTTTTAAGAATGGATAAATTTTACGAACCGCATCCAATAATAAATCTTTTTGAATCGCTTCATAATGTAAAACGATACTCGCAACAAGTGAAGGCAACACAAATAAGTGTTGAATATTATTGCGGTAATACGTCATAAGAACAGCCGAATTACGTTCTAAACGAATAATTTCCCCAAAGTTATCTTTTTCAACTAATACACCTACGCGATCTAAGCTTAATACGTGGTCAAGCATTGCTTTTGGTGTATCGGTTGGGATTACCACATCAGTAGAATATGGGACATTTTTCAACATCTCTTGATAACTAGAGAGTTGTTCTAATAGTTGTTCATGAGAAAGCGCACGCTGACGGGAAGATAGGAGTGCAGTCCCCACTAAATTCATCGCATTAACGGCTGCCGCTTTATTGATATTTACCATGACTTGATTAGAAACCGACCCAACCGCATGGTTAAACCAGTGAGGTTTATCTTCATGATGTTGTTCTTTCCATTCTGGATAATGGTGATTGAGGTAATTGGA
>CABSXY010000029.1 GCA_902481695.1 uncultured Haemophilus sp.
ACAATACGATCCCAAGCGGGTTCATTTCTCAAACAATGGCCACAGCCCATTGCATAATACTGCAAAGGTGAACCACATCGCCCACAATAAGGGAAAGTTTTAATTTGTTTCTGACATCGACTACACAATCCATTTCGACCTAAATGAATAGATCGCTTACAATGCACACAACTAAACTGAAAAAAATAGGAAAACATAAGAGAAATTAACCGCACTTTATTTTTTCACTTTTTCAACTTGCTTAAAATGCTTTTCTTTCTTAGCCATTTCCATTCTTTCACCTTGTTTCAAAATATGAGGGGTCACAAAAATCACGAGTTCTCGTTTTTGATGACGTTCGCTTTCCTTACTAAATAAGCGTTTAATACCTGGAATATCGCCCAATAATGGTACTTTATCGACACCTTTCGTAATCGTATCGTGGAATACACCACCCAATACAATTGTTTCACCATCTTTGGCAAACACTTGCGTATTAATTTCTTGTTTATCAATGGATACGACTTCATTTTGCCCGTAAGCCACGCGATTTCCCGGGGAATTTTGACTGACTAATAAATCCAATAAAATATTATTATCCTTCGAAATATGTGGTGTGACTTCCAATCCTAAGACTGCCTCGCGAAACTCTACTGACTGTGTATCATTTTTACCATTTGTCACTACATAAGGAATTTCTGTCCCTTGTTTAATGCTTGCGCTTTTCTTATTAGTTGTGAGTAAACGAGGGCTTGCAATAATTTCTACGTTATTTTCACGTTCAAGTGCGGTCAATTCTAAATCTAATAATCGACCATTAATTTTAGCCACTTGAAGTGCTAATGAGCCAGCTGGCGTGACCGTTGTCGCAAAATTCACGTTTAAATTATTACTGATATTGCTAAACCCATTCGCATCTAAACTGCCACTCACTCGATGGGCTGCCTCAGTAGGATTAAAAATGCCCCAACGCACACCTAATTCTTTTAGGCTTTCATCAGTAATCGTCACAATACGTGCTTCAATCACGATTTGCTCAATGGGTTTATCCAACTCTGCGATTAACTTTTTGATATTTTTGACAGAACGTGAATCATCCTGAATCAGTAATACATTGCTTCGATCATCAAATGTAATTGTTCCACTAGGTGAAAGCAAAGAACCACTCCCTGTTGTTAACGATTTCATCACATCAGAGGCCTTGGCAAAATGCAGTTTAACCGTTGTACTCACAAGTGGTGTTTCACTAGGCAAACTTTCTCCGCTAATTGCCATAGGTTCTGCCATTTTCTCTGCATATTGTTCATGTTGAGAAGGCTTACCCAAATAATAAATATTATTTTCTTGATAAAAAGAGAGCCCTTTGATTTTTGCGACAGAACGCAATAAACGATCAAAATCTACGTTATCTAATTGTAATGAAAGTGTTCCTTCTAGCTCATCATCAATCATTAAATTGGCATTTTGCTCAAGAGCAAGTTGCTGGAGGGTTGCTACCATTGGCGCCTGTTTTAAGCGAAGTGAAAAGACGCGATTTTCTGCCGCTGAGTAAGTTGTCCATAGGATCAAAAAACACATCAAAAACTGACCGCACTTTGTTTTTATTTTCTGCTTTATCATTTTAAAATCTCATTATGGTTGAGGTCGTTTGTTCACATTGTCCTGCTTTATAACTTTGAAGCATCACGCTGTTTTTACTCACTTTTTCGATTAAATAGCCTTCTTTTCCAATCCTCTGGCCGACTTGAACAGACAGAATATGCCCATCATCATTAAATAACACTTCTGCCTGTTTACCATATTGCACGACTCCCACAATATGTAGCTGAGCCAATGGGCGTTCCTCCGCCAGTCTCGGCTCCGAATACACGCAAGCCGACACCGGCGGTAGGGTGAGCCCCTCTTTTGGATATTCGGTTTGTTCTCTTTGTTTACGATCAAAAGGATCTTGCGAAAATGACGATACAGAAAAAAACGCTATCAAGATTAAGAAGAGCTTTTTCATTATTTATCCTTATTTAATTGGAAAATTAACTCACATGTAATAGAAGCATTTTCCTCTTCATCTAATTTTTCAATGTTTAATTGAGTTAAAGAAAGTGTAGGAACATCGTTTAAAAGTGCTGTCAAAAATTGCTGTAAATCGACAAAATAGCCTTGCAATGACAAATGCAACAAAGTATGTTGAGAAAAATCCCAACGTAAATCCAACGCTCGAAGTCGCCCATTTAACAACGCCTGTACATGCTGATTAATTGGCAACACAGAATTAGCTAATTCTGGAGAAAGTTGTCGGCTGTCTGACTTTTGCCTTAAGGTTTGTAAAATCTTTTCCTGTTTATCCCATTCTTGCTGCTGCAAACTCAATTCTGCGTCAAGTCGATGTCGTTCGTTGCTATTTTCAACGTAATGAAAAACAGGTAAAAAGATGACCGCACTTAATGCACTCAACCAAAAGGCAGCATGGACCATTTGAGGTAATCGAAGCCATCTCCCAAACCAACTTTGTGCACTTTTTTGAACAAGCTCATTGATAAAGTTCCTCATTGCACAGACTCCGATAAATGAATATCAAATTGAAAAAATAACTGCTGTTGCACTGGCTGAAACTTAGTTAAGTTAACCTCTGTAAAATGGCGTTTGAGAAATTGATGTATCTCTTCAAACTCTTGTTGGCTTTCTGTCATGCCTGAAAGGACAATTTGCTTCGCATTGAGCGTAAATTCATCTAACTCACCCTGTTGTAATGGCAGCTCACTTAATAAATTAAGCAAGCGATACACATATTTCGTATCCATTTCTGTCAGCTCATTCATTTCTTTCAGACTACTTTGTAGTTGCTGAACCTGAATGCGTTTCTGATGGACTTGATGAGTGATTTGTGTCAGTTTTTCTTTTGTCTGACTTAGGGCTTGCCCTTGTTGTTCATTGAGTTGGTTCAATCCAATGACAATCAAAACTGAGCAAGCTAGCCAAATGAAACCTTGCCACATAAAGCGCCGAAAAGCCTTTTGATGTTGTTCTAAGCGCCAAGGCAATAAATTAAGGCTTAACATCATCACTCTCCCGATTAATTGGAGGCAAAAGTGCGGGTGTTTTTGAGGATAAATCCACTAGCTTTAAATCGGTTTGCCACAGTGCATTACCTAAAGCGATGAAAGGTAAATCTGTTTCGATGCGTTGCCAATTTTTAGGCAGTGATTCAATTGTGTGTGAATTCAATATGTCGGGCGTTTGATACACATAAACCTGTTCTATCGTTTCGGGAAAGCGTTGGATAAATTGTTGATAAAGTTCGGATAAATCACTTTGAGATTGCAAGACTTGTCGTTGTTGTAAGCGTTCACAAACGGCGAGACAACCTTGTTGATCTTGATATAAAAATAAAGTGTTAATCGGCTCTTGCCCTAAAATGACATAAAATGCGCGTAAAATACTGTGATTCAGTAAATCAAGTGCGGTCACTTTTAACGGCAAATATTTTGTTAATTCTTCATTGGCACTTTCTTGTCTAATCGCCGTGATATCCAAACGGAAACCTTGTTTTAATGGTGTAGTAAGATAATCAAACCATAATTCATCTAACGGAATCGGTAATTCTTTTTGCAAAATGAAACGACATTGTTGCTCACATTCCTGAGCATTGAGTGTTTGCGGTAAAATGAGCGTTTTAGACCAAGTCAAATGGGGTGAAATGGCGCCGATAAAACAACATTGGTTCGTTTTTTGTGGTAAATGAGGCAATAACTGGGAAAAAATGTCCTTTTGTTGCCCATTCAAGCAAATAGATTGAACTTTGTGAAATTCATCTAGCCAAACAAAATAGAGGTTATCTTGTTGTTTACTCACACCAATTTGTTGTTTTCGCTGCTTTCTAGGAACAATTCCCATATTCTTTCCTATTCTTTAAGGGATTAATCTTTTATACTTAGCAGCCAAAATCATAATTTTGATTTTTTGAATATTCATTAAACCAGAGAGAATTTTACGATGCGGATCGCAAAATTAATATTAAGTACCCTATTTACGATATGTATACTGGGGTTAGTCGCCGGTGGTGTACTGTATTTTCATTTAAAATCCTCCTTACCATCGGTAGAAAGCCTAAAAACCGTTGAATTGCAACAACCGATGCAAATCTATACGGCTGATGGCAAATTAATCGGTGAAGTCGGTGAGCAACGCCGTATTCCAGTGAAATTAGAAAATGTGCCTCAGCGTCTGCAAGATGCCTTCTTAGCAACGGAAGATAGCCGTTTTTATGAACATCACGGTTTAGACCCTGTTGGTATTGCTCGTGCGATTTTTGTTGCCGTCAACAATGGCGGAGCATCTCAAGGGGCTAGTACCATTACGCAACAGCTCGCGCGTAACTTCTTCTTAACCCCAGAAAAAACCATTATTCGTAAAGCTCGCGAAGCAGTATTAGCGATCGAAATTGAAAATGCCTTAAGTAAACAAGAAATTTTAGAGCTTTATTTGAATAAAATTTTCCTAGGGTATCGTTCTTACGGCGTTGCAGCCGCCGCTCAAACCTACTTTGGTAAAAACTTAGATGAGTTAACGCTTTCTGAAATGGCCGTCATCGCAGGCTTACCAAAAGCACCTTCTACCATGAATCCCCTCTATTCACCAAAACGTGCTGAAGAACGCCGTAATGTGGTATTAGGTCGTATGTTGGATGAAAACAAAATTACCAAAGCAGAATATGATGCAGCCATC
Source organism: uncultured Haemophilus sp. (assembly GCA_902481695.1). Taxonomy (GTDB): domain Bacteria; phylum Pseudomonadota; class Gammaproteobacteria; order Enterobacterales; family Pasteurellaceae; genus Haemophilus_D. The sequence continues at coordinate 4,702 of CABSXY010000029.1, forward strand.
AAAGAGCCAATCGTCGCGAGTTATCACGGTGCAAAATTTGAATTCCGTGCAGACTATGTAACTGAAATGGTTCGTCAGGAAATGGTAAAACGTTTTGGTGAGGAAGAGGCTTACACCAAAGGCTATAAAGTCTTCACGACTGTACTATCAAAAGATCAAGCGGAAGCACAAAAAGCCGTCCGTAACAACCTGATAGATTATGATATGCGTCATGGCTGGCGTGGTGGTGCACCACTTTGGAAAAAAGGTGAAGCACCATGGGATAATGAACGCATTGTCGCTTTCTTGAAAAAACTACCAGATTCAGAGCCGTTTATTCCAGCAGCGGTGACCGCATTGGGTAAAAATGGGGCGGAATTGCTCTTAGCGAATAATGAAACGATGACGCTTTCTTCTAACGCAATGCGTTGGGCGGGTAAATCACCGGTTAAAGTAGGCGAACAGATTTGGATTCGCAAACGTGATAACGGTGAATGGATTTTAGGTCAAATCCCAGCCGCTAACTCTGCATTAGTTTCATTAAACTCAGATAATGGTGCCATTGAAGCGATGGTGGGTGGTTTTAGTTATGAACAAAGTAAATTTAATCGTGCAACCCAATCTTTAGTACAAGTCGGTTCTTCGATTAAACCATTTATCTATGCCGCTGCACTAGAAAAAGGTTTAACCCTTTCAAGCGTATTGCAAGACAGTCCTATCTCTATTCAAAAACCAGGACAACCTTTGTGGCAACCGAAAAACTCACCTGATCGTTATGATGGTCCAATGCGTTTACGTGTGGGGTTAGGTCAATCTAAAAACATGATTGCCATCCGAGCACTACAAACTGCAGGTGTTGGCTTTACGGCTGACTTCTTACAACGTTTTGGATTTAAACGTGATCAATATTTTGCCAGTGAAGCGCTTGCCTTAGGTGCGGCATCCTTTACTCCGTTGGAAATGGCGCGCGCTTACGCGGTATTTGATAACGGTGGTTTCTTAATTGATCCTTACCTTATCGAAAAAATTCAAGACAATACCGGTAAAGATTTATTTATTGCGAACCCCAAAATTGCTTGTATCACCTGTAATGATATTCCTGTAATTTATGGTGAAACTAAAGATAAAATTGATGGCTTTAAAGATGTAGCAGAAGTAGCTAATCCAGATAAGCTAAAATCAGCCAAAGGTAATAGCAATACCGATACAGATGAAAGTGAGGGAGATCAGCAACCAGACAATGTACCAGACTTACCAGAACTTCAAACATCTGCATTAAATGATGGTTCTGTTGATTTAATGGCGGATGCGAAAGATGGTGCAGCGAAACAAGAATACGCACCGCGTGTGATTAGTGGCGAATTAGCCTTCTTAATCCGTAGCGCATTAAATACGGCGATTTATGGTGAGCAAGGACTTAGTTGGAAAGGTACCAGCTGGCGTATTGCTCAAAGTATTAAACGTAGTGATATCGGCGGTAAAACCGGTACCACCAATAGTGCGAAAGTGGCTTGGTATGCAGGCTTTGGTGCAAACTTAGTCACCACAACCTATGTCGGTTTCGATGATAACAAGCGCGTATTAGGTAAAGGTGAAGCGGGTGCAAAAACCGCAATGCCTGCCTGGATCGCTTATATGAAAGCGGCACTTTCTGATATACCAGAACGTCAACTTGAACTTCCACCAAACATCATGGAAAAAACTATTGATAGTAACTCGGGTTTACTTTCTGAAGGTGGTGGCCGTAAAGAATACTTTATCGTTGGTACCGAGCCTAAACGTACTTATGTTGCAGAAATGCAAGAGCGCGGTTATTATGTCCCACCAGAGTTGCAACAACGCTTAAATGGTGGAACAGGCAAAACCAAAGACGCGATTCCAGCAACGCAACCAGAAGAATTATTCTAACGATTTAAATACTAAAAGTGCGGTTAATTTTGACCGCACTTTTTTACGTCAAAAGGACAAATCATGTTAAGTTATCGTCACAGTTTCCACGCTGGCAATCATGCTGATGTATTGAAGCACATTGTATTAATGCTGATATTGGAAAATCTTTCGCTGAAAGAAAAAGGTTTTTACTATCTCGACACCCACTCTGGTGTTGGTCGTTATCGTTTAAGTTCTAACGAATCAGAAAAAACCGGCGAATACAAAGAAGGAATTGGCAGACTCTGGGAAAAAACAGATTTACCTGAAGAGGTGTCTCGTTATGTAGCTCTCATTAAAAAACTCAATTATGGCGGTAAAGAATTACGTTATTATGCGGGCTCACCAATGATTGCCGCGCAATTATTACGTCCTCAAGATCGTGCATTACTAACAGAATTACACCCGAGCGATTTTCCATTATTACGGAATAATTTTAAAGAGTTTAAGAATATCACGACAAAATCAGAAAATGGTTTCCAACAACTCAAAGCGACGCTTCCACCAAAAGAACGCCGTGGCTTAGTGCTTATTGATCCGCCTTATGAATTAAAAGAAGATTATGATTTGGTGGTTAAAGCGATCGAAGAAGGTTATAAACGCTTTGCGACAGGCACTTATACGATTTGGTATCCAGTGGTTCTACGTCAACAAACAAAACGCATTTTTAAAGGATTAGAAGCAACGGGAATTCGTAAAATTTTGAAAATAGAGTTGGCTGTTCGCCCTGATAGCGATCAACGTGGTATGACCGCAAGTGGAATGGTGGTGATTAACCCGCCTTGGCAATTAGAACAGCAAATGAAATCTATTTTGCCTTATTTGACCCAAACGCTCGTCCCTGAAGGTACGGGAAGTTGGACAGTGGAATGGATTGTGCCGGAATAATCCATTCCAAAATCTCGGTCAAAATAACCACACTTTTAAATTTTAATTTTATTGGAATACAACACTAAACAAAGTGCAATAACCATAATTAAAATCGCGCCTGCGAATAAGATGGTATCAACTGAGCTCTCATGATTCACAATAATCAGGCGCAACATAGCGGTAATCCCCGCGTAAATAAAATAGCGCAAAGGAAAGTGATAGCCACTTTTAAAATATTGTACAATCAGGCCAATAAAACCGAAGTATAAGAAAAACATCACGGCTTGTTCAGCGACTTCATAAGGCACAACGCTTGATGTATTAAATACCATAATCGCTAAAGTGTACGTGATTTTAGCTAAAGCAATAATCAACACTAAAGCCAAAGCAATAAGTGAAAAACTTAATACTACTTTTAATACACCAGTCACTACTCGAGGCAGTTTTTCGAGTTCTTGAGATTCTTCCATAAAGTTCCTTTTTTTGTTTTTAAATGACGAAAGTCGCGTATTTTAAAGGAATGTGATTTGGTGGTAAATAACTAAATTTAATCAAATAAAAAAGCAGATCTCTCTGCCTTTTCTTTTTATATTACTGAATAATTACTCATCTAAGAAACTTCTCAATGTTTCTGAACGACTTGGATGACGTAATTTACGCAATGCTTTCGCTTCAATCTGACGAATACGCTCACGAGTTACATCAAATTGTTTACCCACTTCTTCAAGTGTATGGTCAGTATTCATATCAATACCAAAACGCATACGTAACACTTTCGCTTCTCGAGGGGTTAAGCCTTCTAACACTTCATGAGTTGCCACTTTTAAGCTTTGTGCGGTTGCAGAATCTAATGGCAATTCAAGGGTTGAATCCTCGATGAAGTCACCTAAATGTGAATCATCGTCATCACCAATTGGGGTTTCCATAGAAATAGGTTCTTTCGCAATTTTAAGCACTTTACGAATTTTATCTTCTGGCATTCCCATGCGTTCAGCAAGCTCTTCTGGCGTCGCTTCACGTCCCATTTCTTGTAACATTTGACGAGAAATACGATTTAATTTGTTAATCGTTTCAATCATATGAACAGGAATACGGATTGTACGCGCTTGGTCCGCAATCGAACGAGTAATGGCCTGACGAATCCACCAGGTTGCATAAGTGGAGAATTTATAACCACGGCGGTATTCAAATTTATCTACCGCTTTCATCAAACCGATATTCCCTTCTTGAATTAAATCTAGGAATTGTAAACCGCGATTGGTGTATTTTTTCGCAATAGAAATCACTAAACGTAAGTTGGCTTCAACCATTTCTTTTTTCGCACGGCGAGCTTTTTGTTCACCACGAGATACCGCATCGCAAATCTCACGCATTTGTTGGATGGTAAGATTCGTTTGCTGTTCAATATTCGCTAAGTTATCTAAAGATAAACGAATACGCTCTTCATATTTTGGTAAACGTTTTGCCCAAGCTTTCGTTGATTTTAATGCTTTTGCTACCCATGCATCACTGCTGCCATTAGCAATAATCAGTGCCTCAAATTCATCTTTTGGCATACCCGCAATATCAACTAATACTTTTTGTAGTTGACGCTCTTCTGAACGTACACGTTTCATCATATTCTTCATTGATAAAACAAGTATATCGAATTGTTTAGGCACTAAACGGAATTGTTTAAAAATATCTGCGAGTAGAGCAATTTGATCTTTTGCGCGTTTACCACTACGTCCGTGTTTTGCAATAGTTGCTAACGTTTTAGTGTGTTGCTCTCTTAATGCCGCAAATCTTTCACGCGCTACTTCAGGATCGATGCTGTTATCTGAATCGCTGTCATCTGAACTTGAGCTGCTATCGCTTTCATCTTCCTCATCGCTCTCTTCATCAACTTCTGCAACAGATTCGGTGCTTTCATCTTCGTCAGCGAAATTCTCACCAACATTTACTGCTTCCTCTGCGGCAATATTTGGATCCACAAATCCAGTAATTAAATCAGCTAAACGATAATTCCCTGCTTCTACTTGATCATAATTATCTAATAATTCAGTTAACGCTTCTGGGTACGCAGCAATGGCGGTTTGAACTTCGTCAATCCCTTCTTCAATACGTTTTGCAATGCTGATTTCATCTTCACGGGTAAGAAGATCAACCGTTCCCATTTCACGCATATACATACGCACAGGATCGGTTGTACGACCGATTTCAGATTCCACATTTGATAAAATCTGCGTTGCTTCTTCCACCGCATCTTCATCTGGAATCGTGTCATTCAACATCATTTCGTCACTTTCTGGTGCTTCATCCAGAACCGGAATACCAGCATCATGCTGTAAAGTTTGCAACAACTTGTCGTAATATTCCGGATCGATTACATCTTCCGGAAGCAAGTCATTAATCTCTGCATAGGTTAAATAACCTTGCGTACGACCTAATTCCATAAGTTGTTCAATTTGTTCTGAATATTGCTCGGCGGTAGATTGTTGATTTTGTTCCATTTTTATTCCCGTTTTGCGTTATTTTTGGAAGATAAAAGCCCTTGTTTTGAACAGGAGATTTTACCATTGTTATGACGGATTAACTAACTGTTTTTTCTGCTCTTCTTTTCCCTTGAGCAAATTCACTAAAATTGCTCGTTCTTGATCCGTTAATCCTTCCGCCCTTTCTTTTGCAATCAGCATTTCAATGTCACGTTCAATCGCTTGAATATTCAAACGACGGTAGTTTTGAGAGAATGCATTAATGATTTCTAAGTCGTCTAGTAGATGATCCCAAGACGCCAATATTTCAAGGGGCTTGCTGAATTCTGTATCGCGAAAATATTCTAAAATTTGCCCTGTGGTAATACCTTCTCGTTCACGACAAAGTGCGGTCAATTTTTCGAGTAATTCGTAACCCGCCTCATGCTTTAAGGCTTGCAAACCGACATCCGAAATACGATTCACTAATTGTGAATTCTGTAATAACAGCGAAATCACCACTCGCATTGGCGTTTTCTTAATGGTTTTTTGTGGCGTTTTAGGTTTTGGTTCAGCTTTATCTATTTGATTTGGAATTAAGCTTTCAAGCTGCGATTGATCAAAAATCCCAAGCTTTTGCGCCAACATATTGCGTAATGACAAGCGCAACATATCACCAGGAATTTGACGAATTAAAGGCACAGCGAGTGCTACTAATTTACCTCGTCCTTCTTGCGTCGAGAAATCCACCTGCGGACTTAAATGCGCGAATAAGAATTCTGTGAGAGACTGAGCTTGCTCAATATATTCTTCAAACTTTTCTTTACCATATTGGCGAATATAAGTATCCGGATCTTCTCCATCGGGTAGGAAAATAAACTTAATTTGTCGTCCATCTTCCAGATAAGGTAAGGCGTTTTCAAGGGCACGCCAAGCGGCATCACGCCCCGCTCTATCACCATCGTAGCAGCAAATAACTTGCTCGGTAGAGCGGAACAATAATTGAATTTGCTCCGAGGTCGTCGATGTCCCAAGAGAGGCCACCGCATAATTCACACCAAATTGCGCTAATGCCACCACATCCATGTAGCCTTCAACCACCAGTAATTTTTCTGGCTCATCATTGATTTGTAAGGCTTCATACAAGCCATAAAGTTCATTACCTTTATGGTATGTAATGGTTTCGGGTGAGTTCAAATATTTGGGTTTTTCATCCGTTAAAACACGCCCCCCAAAAGCGACCGTACGACCACGTTTATCCCGAATCGGAAACATAATACGATTACGGAATTTATCGTACACATTGCCACGGTCATTGCGAGAAAGCATGCCTAAATCAAATAGCTTTTTCTGTTCTTCTCGATTTTTACCGAATTGACGCAACACCGTATCCATTGCATTGGGCACATAACCGATTTGAAAACGAGCAATAATTTCTGGCGATAAACCACGTTGCTGAAGATAGCTTTGAGCAGGAATATTTAGCGGGAGTTGAGCTTGATAAAACGACGCAATCTCTTGCATCAAATCGTATAAATTACGTTTTGTTTGATAGCTCACATCCGGTTTATTGCCGAATTGATTTGGGCGTTTTTCATAAGGCACTTCAAGCCCTGCCGAAGCGGCAAGTTCTTCAACGGCTTCAACAAATTCTAATTTGTCGTAATCCATTAAAAATGAAATAGCATTACCTTTCGCGCCACAACCGAAGCAATAATAGAATTGTTTTTTTTCACTTACCGTGAAGGAGGGTGTTTTTTCGTGATGAAACGGACAACAAGCTTGATAATCTCGTCCCGCTTTTTTGAGTTTCACGCGCGCATTAATCACATCGACAATATTCGATTTTGTGAGCAGATCATCAATAAATTGGCGTGGAATTGAGCCTTTCATTGCCTTGCCTCCTTGAATACGATGCGAAAGTGCGGTTGATTTTGCGTGACTTTTTTCGATGAATTTAAAGCAACAAAACCGTGATACCCAAAAGGTTTCACGGTTTGTCTTAACTCGAGTTAGAAAATACTACAAATTAGTATAAACGGGTATTGCGCGCGTTTTCGCGAGCATTACGTTTAGCGTGACGTTTAGCAAGGGTTGCTTTTTCACGTTTACGGATTGTAGTTGGTTTTTCATAGAATTCACGAGCGCGAACTTCTGCTAAAATACCAGCTTTTTCGCAAGAGCGTTTGAAACGACGTAAAGCTACGTCAAATGATTCGTTTTCACGTACTTTAATTACAGGCATAAGCCAATCACCTCAATGAGTTTAATTTAATTGCAATTTTAAATTTTTATTACTGCCGAATGAACGGCAAATTCAATAAAGGACGCAATTCTAATCGATCTTCCCCGCAAAAGCAAAGAAAAGATCGCCTATTTGCTGAAAATTTGGCGTTTGAACTGGTTTAAGCGGGCTAAACAAGGTAAAATCTTTGCCAATTTTTTTAATAAAATGAGAAGAAAATGCGTATTTTAGGGATCGAAACCTCCTGTGATGAAACAGGTGTCGCAATTTATGATGAAGACAAAGGCTTAATTGCCAATCAGCTCTACACGCAAATAGCCTTGCATGCGGATTACGGCGGTGTGGTGCCAGAGCTGGCTTCCCGCGATCACATTCGCAAAACGGCACCATTAATTAAAGCCGCATTAGAAGAATCCAATTTAACCGCTGATCAAATTGATGGTATCGCCTATACAAGTGGCCCTGGTTTAGTGGGCGCATTATTAGTGGGTGCAACGATCGCGCGTTCACTGGCTTATGCTTGGAATGTGCCCGCTATTGGCGTACATCACATGGAAGGTCATCTACTTGCGCCAATGCTTGATGAAAATCGACCGCACTTTCCATTCATTGCCCTCTTAGTTTCAGGTGGACACACACAGTTAGTACGCGTTGATGGTGTAGGAAAATATGAAGTCATTGGCGAATCCATTGATGATGCCGCAGGTGAAGCATTTGATAAAACCGCGAAATTATTAGGGTTAGATTACCCTGGCGGTGCAGCACTTTCACGTTTAGCCGAAAAAGGATCACCAGATCGTTTTGTGTTTCCACGTCCAATGACAGATCGACCAGGCCTTGATTTTAGCTTTTCAGGTTTAAAAACCTCAGCGGCTAACACCATTAATCAGGCGATCAAACAAGAAGGCGCATTAACCGAACAAACTAAAGCCGATATTGCCTTTGCCTTCCAAGATTCCGTCGTGGATACACTTGCAATTAAATGTAAACGCGCCTTAAAAGAAACGGGTTATAAGCGCTTAGTGATTGCTGGCGGGGTGAGCGCAAACAAAAAATTACGTGAAACCCTTGGCACAATGATGAAAAATCTTGGTGGTGAAGTGTTTTATCCGCAACCTCAATTTTGTACCGATAACGGCGCCATGATTGCCTATACAGGCTTTTTACGTTTAAAACAAGGTCAGCATAGCGATCTCGCCATTGATGTCAAACCTCGTTGGGCGATGGCCGAACTCCCTGCAATTTAAGGAACAAATATGGAAAATATGATTAAAGTAAGAGCCATGCGTGCAGCCGGTATCGCTTGTTTTTTAGTGCTCGCGATTATTGGTGCATGGATTTTTACCACACCTAGTGGTGATATCGTTAGCGCGCTTTC
>CABSXY010000030.1 GCA_902481695.1 uncultured Haemophilus sp.
TCTCGGTTCAAACCGATCATGGAACCGTCTTTAAACAAGTAATCTGCCCATTCTTTTTCTTGTTCTGCTGCTGCTAAGAATAAATCATAGGCTTCTTGTTTACATTCTTCCGCAATTTCTGCCATTTCAGGATCATCTTGACCTGCAGCCATAATGTTTAAAATGTGCTGTGTACCAGTTAAGTGTAAGGCTTCATCACGTGCGATAAATTTAATAATTTTCGCATTACCCTCCATTAATTGACGTTCAGCAAAGGCAAATGAGCAAGCGAAGGATACATAGAAACGAATCGCTTCAAGTGCGTTCACACTCATCAAGCAAAGGTAAAGTTGTTTTTTTAGATTGCGTAATGTCACCACACATTCTTTACCATCTACCGTGTAAGTACCTTCGCCATATAGGCTATAAAGTTGGCTATCACGGATTAAATCATCGTAGTAAGAAGAAATGTCACGTGCACGTTTGATGATTTCTTCATTGGTTACGATGTCATCAAATACGATAGATGGATCGTTCACAATGTTACGAATAATGTGTGTGTAAGAACGAGAGTGGATGGTTTCTGAGAAGGTCCAAGTCTCGATCCAAGTTTCTAATTCAGGAATAGATACTAACGGTAATAATGCGACGTTCGGGCTACGACCTTGAATAGAATCTAATAAGGTTTGATATTTTAAGTTACTGATGAAAATGTGTTTTTCATGTTCAGGTAACGCGGCATAGTCGATACGGTCTTGTGACACATCCACTTCTTCTGGACGCCAGAAGAAAGAAAGTTGTTTTTCAATGAGCTTTTCAAACGTCTCATATTTTTGTTGATCGTAACGCGCAACGTTAACGTTTTGACCAAAGAACATTGGTTCTTTTAATTGGTCATTTTTAGTTTGTGAGAAAGTGGTGTATGCCATTTTTTTATCCTTGAATATTATCTATAAATTTATGCCAACACATTTTGATTTTAGATTTTATTTCTGAATGCAGTGATTGAAAATCTGAGCTAACAGTCTCTAAAGCTATTGTACCTACAGCAATATCTAATTCATCACCTTCTAAAGATATACTATATATGCAATCAGAATATATAGAATTTAGATCATATGTTTCATCTAGTTTTATATCATAGCCGAGAGCTTGGTGAATCTCTGATTCAGCAAATCTAAGGAATGAGCCGAGAAAATCCTTTTTATATTTTTTGGATATATCCCCTTGGAACATTATTCTAATATTCATTGTATATTTCCTTAAATCTTACAAGCACCGCCTGCACAGCCATCATCTAAATCTTCTTGGCTGTCTTCAGCACCATCACGGGTGTTTTGATAGTAGAGGGTTTTTAATCCGTATTTGTAAGCGGTTAAAAGATCTTTTAACAACACTTTCATTGGTACTTTACCATCTTCAAAACGTTTTGGATCGTAGTTGGTGTTTGCAGAGATCGCTTGATCCACGAATTTTTGCATAATGCCGACTAAGTGTAAGTAACCATCATTGCTTGGAATATCCCAAAGTAATTCGTAGTTGTCGCTTAAGTTTTCATAATCCGGTACGACTTGTTTTAAGATACCATCTTTTGACGCTTTAATACTTACATGACCACGTGGTGGTTCGATACCGTTTGTTGCGTTAGAAATCTGTGAAGAGGTTTCTGACGGCATTAATGCAGTTAAGGTTGAGTTACGTAAACCAAACTCTTTGATTTCTTGACGTAACGTTTCCCAATCATAATGCAATGGTTCTTGCGTTAAGCTATCGATATCGTTCTTATAAGTATCGATTGGTAAAATACCTTTCGCATAATTGGTTTCATTGAAGTATTCGCATGCACCTAATTCTTTTGCTAAATTCATGGATGCTTTCAATAGATAGTATTGAATCGCTTCAAACGTACGGTGAGTTAAATCGTTCGCTGAGCCATCAGAATAACACACGCCATTTTTCGCTAAATAATACGCATAGTTAATTACACCGATACCAAGTGAACGACGACCTAATGAAGAGCGTTTCGCCGCAGGAACAGGGTAGTCTTGGTAATCAAGTAATGCATCTAATGCACGTACTGCAAGATCGGCTAGGTTCTCTAACTCATCTAAATTATCTAATTTACCTAAGTTAAATGCTGAAAGTGTACAAAGGGCAATTTCACCATTTTCATCATGGAAATGTTGTAATGGTTTAGTTGGCAATGCAATTTCTAAACATAAGTTAGATTGGCGCACTGGTGCAACAAGCGGATCAAACGGTGAGTGAGTATTACAGTGATCCACGTTTTGGATATAAATACGACCGGTTGATGCACGTTCTTGCATTAATAAAGAGAATAACTCAACCGCTTTTACAGAACGTTTACGGATATTTGGATCTTGTTCGTATTTCGCGTAAAGTTCTTCAAATTTATCTTGATCTGCAAAGAATGCTTCATAAAGTCCAGGTACATCTGAAGGGCTAAATAAAGTAATGTCTGCGCCTTTAATTAAGCGTTGATACATTAATTTGTTTAACTGTACGCCGTAGTCCATGTGACGAACACGGTTATCTTCCACACCACGGTTATTTTTCAATACTAATAAGCTTTCAACTTCTAAATGCCAAATCGGGTAGTAAACTGTCGCCGCACCACCACGTACGCCACCTTGTGAACAAGATTTGACGGCACTTTGGAAGTGTTTATAGAATGGAATACAGCCTGTATGGAATGCTTCACCACCACGAATCGGGCTACCTAACGCACGAATTGCACCAGCATTTACCCCGATACCTGCACGTTGTGAAACGTATTTCACGATTGCTGCAGAGGTAGCGTTGATAGAGTCTAAGCTATCACCACATTCAATTAATACACAAGAACTGAATTGACGTGTAGGTGTACGAACCCCCGCCATGATAGGAGTAGGTAAAGAAATCTTAAAGGTTGATGTCGCATCATAGAAACGACGAATGTAATCCAAACGGGTTTCTTGTGGATATTTTGAGAATAAACTCGCCGCAACTAATAAATAAAGGAATTGTGCAGATTCATAGATCTCACCGGTTACACGGTTTTGAACTAAGTATTTCCCTTCTAATTGTTTTACTGCCGCATAAGAAAAGGTCATATCACGCCAGTGATCAATAAACCCATCCATTTCATCCCATTCTTCACGAGTATAGTCGGCTAAAAGGGCAGGATCGTATTTGCCCATGCGCACTAATTTTTTCACGTGATCGTATAAACGAGGTGGATCAAAATGGCCATACGCTTTTTTACGTAAATGGAAAACCGCAAGACGTGCAGCAAGATATTGATAATCAGGCGTATCTTTGCTGATTAGATCTGCTGCTGCTTTAATAATGGTCTCATGAATATCGGAGGTACGAATACCTTCATAGAATTGAATATGAGAACGCAATTCAACTTGAGAAACAGAGACGTTTTCCAAGCCTTCAGCCGCCCAAGTAATCACACGGTGAATTTTGTCTAAATTGATTTGTTCAAGCGTACCATCGCGCTTTGTAACCATTAATCCTTTGTTCATGGAAGATAAACCTGCTAGAGAGATGACTTTAAAAAAACACAAGATATAGTGTTATGAAAAATAACGATGCACAAGATAGAGTGTTTTAAAATTGAATTCAAGCAGTAAATTTTTTACTTACATTATTGACAAAAGATAAGTCATTTAAAATAAATAACTTTTTTTCTAAGTGATGTTTTTTTAAGCAGGATCTTTTTTGTAAATTTTTGTAAAGAAAAAAGTGCGGTCAAAAATCATCTCGTTTTTGACCGCACTTTAAGAGTTAAAAAATTAATTAATTCAAATATTTAAATACTTTGACAACTTTTTGAACACCAGTAACTTTACTTGCAATTTCTGCGGCTGAGTTACCTTGTGATTGAGTAACGTTTCCAAGTAAGAATACTTCACCATTTTCAGTGATCACTTTTACATCCGTTGCTTTTACATTGTCACCTACAAAGAGTTTAGATTTAATTTGTGTCGTAATCCAACTGTCTTTTGTAATTTGTCCAAAAGTAATTTTTGGCCCAACACGTAATTCATTGTATACGTCGTTTACACCTTCTACACCTTTTGCAAGACTGGTTGCGGTTTCTTTTACACTTTCACTCGGTACTTGACCAATTAATAAGACGCGACCACTGTAAGAAACAGCATTTACACGACCTTCAGATTTAATTTGTGCATCTTTATCTAATGCATTTTCAACTTTTATTTCTAAAGTTTCATCATCTACTTGCGTACCCATCGTGCGAGGATCTGTTGCAACTTTTGCGCCAGCCGCTGCGCCACCAACAACCGCAGCTACACAGCCTTGTAACATAATTGATGCGCCTAGGACGAAGGCTAATTTTTTAAATGGGGTCAATTTCATTATTAATCTCCTTTTTATAAATGAGTGAGCTAATTAATTAGTCAATTAATTTTAGAAATAGTTTGGTTGGAAAATCCTTTAATGTCAAGCTCTTGGGAAAAGTGTGCTATCAACAAGCTCACAAAGTGCATTTATGACGAATAAATGATTTTCCAAAATGCGCGCTTCTTTCGTCGCCGGAATAGAGATTTCTAAATCCGCTTCAGCTAACACACCTTGAATCGCATCATTGTTTGCACCGGTTAAGGCTATGACCTGAATTTCTTTGTTGACGGCATTAGCAATCGTATTCAGTACCGCTTTTTCTGTACCAAGAGGTGCAAAGGCTATTAATAAGTCACCGGGCTTCGCGATAGTGTTGAATTGATGTTGATAAAGCTGATCAATGGGTTGATCAAAAATCAGTGAAGAACCGACCGCACTTTCAAGGCTAAGATGTACGGATGGTAGACTTGGGCGCTCAAAATCGTAACGATTGAGCAAGTTTGATACTAAAAATTGGGCATTCGCGTAAGAGCGAGCGACGCCACAGGCAATCACTTTATGACCACTTAACAAACATTGCATCACCATTTGTGTGGCTGTTGCAATATTTTCTGATAATAGACTCGAAGCAGAGATTTGAATCTGAATACTTTCGCTATAAATATCTTTAACTTTTTGTAACATAATCGGAAAAGGTTAATCGAGAAAATTAGGAATCCATTGGATATCACTGGCGGTTTTTCCAAAGGCGATAAGATCAAAACGACAGTCCGCATCTTCAAGGCTTAGGTTGCGTTGGGCAAGCCATAAATTTGCGGCATTTAGCCATTTTTGTTGCTTTTGCCAATCCACACTTTCAACAGCGGATCCGAATGCTGAGCTGGATCGTTGACGAACTTCAACAAATACAATGGTTTGTCCGTCTTGCATAATGAGATCTAATTCACCGCATTTGAAATGTTGATTCGCTGCGATGAATTTAAGCCCCTTAGCCTCTAAGAAAAGGCGGGCTTGATGTTCAAAGCCCGCCCCTTGTTGACGTTTTAATGAAAACATGGATTAGTTCGCAACCGCTACCACATTACCATCTTGTACTTGATACCATGTCATATCGCGGTCCACATCACAGTTTGAATCTGCGCTAAGCTGACCGGTTAAACCACTTAAGGTGTAACCTGGTACTTGGCGTAATTCATTAAAGTGATTGATGAGCAACCATGCATCAGAACCCATTGCATATAAACGCATTAATTGGAATTCACCACCGGTTGAGCCAGCCACTTTTTGATATTGTGAAGAATCGCTTTGTTTAAAGAATGGAATATCGCTAAATTGAACGCCATTCATTTTCGCATAGTATTCTGGTGTATTACTTGCCGCGTTAGAACGAGAGCTTGCATAGATACGGACATTCGGATTGCTGGTATCTAAATAACCTTTGATTTCAGCCAATTCATCTGGTGAAGAGATGACATAAAGTGCACTTGTATCTTGCGGCGCACCTTGGAAGAAGTAGGTAATATCAGCCGGTAAGTTATAGTAGCGAATATTCGCATCTGTACCCGCTAAACGTTGCCAACGTACGTTGAACGCATTACCCACACGTTGTCCTAAATCATTTTGCGGCATTGCCACAATTGGGTTACGAACACCATCTTTCCACATTTTGTTCGCCGCAGATTCTGCTTCATCTTCCGGCGATAAACCGTAATAACAGACTTTGTTAATCGCTTGTGTATTTGCTGTGGCATTTAAGGTGAGCACATCCATGCCTTGTACTGCACTTGGATTTGCAATGATGGCATCGACATTTTGTTTAAGTAATGGACCTACTAACGCTTTAATACCCGATGCTTTTGCTTGTGCAAGGATATCATTAATCGGGGTAGTTGATGAGTCAAACACTTGTACCGGAATGGTTGAGTCACCTTTTGCATCGTTAAAACCTGATTGAATCGTTGTACCTAAAATTTGGCCATCGCCACTTAAAGGTAAGACTAAACCAATTTGAGCTAAATTCGTTTGTTGGAAATTCAACAAGCTTTCTAGCTCTTTAGGGAAAAAGGTTGCCGCAACGTGATTTGGATAAGCTGATTTCCAACTTTGTAACGCTTGGCTTAATTGTACTGGCTGACGAATGTTGTCGTTATAAGCTTTAATCAAGGTGAGCCAACCGCCTAATGCTACGCTACCTTCATCAGAGGCATTATTGATAACAGCCGTATTCGCAGAACGGAGTAACGACCAAGTTTTATCAACATTATCTTTACGACGTTGCATGTCTGTTAAGTTTTCATCCATTTTGATACGCGCTTTCACCGCTTCAATCACGTCTTTACGATTTTCAGCTGTTTGAGCAAAGGTTTCGTAATAACGAGATTTTTGTGATGGACTTAATTTAGTCAGATCGAGTGCACGTAATTTACCTTCAGCCACATCATTATTGCCTTTTGCTGCAGCGATGCGAGCTTCGACTAAAGTACGGTCTAATTGTTGCGCTTCGTTTAAGTCAACCAATTCATTTAATAACTCTTCGGCTTGTGGCACTTTATTTTCAGTAATTAATACACGTGCAGCTAAGAGTTTGTAAGTTTGTTGATCTTCTTTATCTTGTGCTTGTCCTAATTTATTCATATAAAATTCAGAACTTGCATTGGCATCACGTTGTAATGTTTGAGTAAAGCTGCTGCCAAATAAGTTAGAACAACCCGCTAACGCAACAGACAATAAAATCGGCATTAAACGTTTTTTAAAACGACCGCCTTGTAATAGAATAGACATATTCGCTCCATAATGAATAAATCAATAATGGGCGATCTTACTTATCTCACAATGTAAAAGCAAACAAAAATGAATGATTTAACCGGAATTTTATATATTGTCGCCACGCCAATCGGGAATTTACAAGATATAACACAACGTGCTTTAGAAACCTTTTCACAAGTGGATTTAATTGCTGCGGAAGACACGCGACACAGTGGTTTATTGCTCAGCCATTATGGTATCAAAAAGCCTTTTTTCGCCTTGCATGATCACAATGAACAAGAAAAAGCTCATGTATTGGTCGAAAAGCTAAAACAAGGCACCAATATTGCATTAATTTCTGATGCGGGAACCCCTTTAATTAGCGATCCAGGTTTTCATTTAGTGCGTCAATGTCGTGAGGCTGGCATTAAAGTGGTGCCATTACCCGGTGCTTGTGCGGCAATTACGGCATTATGTGCATCGGGAATTGCGTCAGACCGTTTTTGCTTTGAAGGCTTTTTACCGGCCAAAACCAAGGCGCGTAAAGATAAGTTAGAAAATATCGCAGAAGAAGACCGCACTTTAATCTTTTATGAATCAACCCACCGCATTTTAGATACCCTTGCCGATATGCAAGATGTATTAGGTGGTGAACGCTATGTAGTACTAGCCCGTGAAATTACGAAAACGTGGGAAACCATTGTAGGGGATAAATTAAGTGATCTTCGTCAATGGTTAAGTGAAGATCCGAATCGCACGAAAGGTGAGATGGTGTTAATCGTGGAAGGCAAACCCAAATCAGAAGATAGCGAAGAATTTTCACCACAAGCAATTAAAGCGCTCACTTTGATTGCTAAAGAATTACCTTTAAAAAAAGCCGCAGCGATTGTGGCTGAACTTTATGGTTATAAGAAAAATGCCTTATACCAATTTGGATTGGATCATTTAGATTAGTCAAAAACTATCCCCCTCTTTAGCAAAGAGGGGCGAGGGGAGATTTGGCAGAATTAATTTTTATAAATTTCGGAGAACAAATGTTAAAAAAGGTTTCAGATACCTTACTTGCACCAAGTAATTTATCTCATCAATCATTGCTTAATATTTTTGATGTGATGTCGCATCGTCATATTGATTATGCGGATCTTTATTTTCAATTAAGCCAAGATGAAAGCTGGGTATTAGAAGACAGTATTATTAAAGAAGGTGGCTTCCATATTGATCGTGGTGTTGGTGTACGCGCAGTTTCTGGCGAGAAAACAGGCTTTGCGTATTCCGATCAAATTAACTTAGCGTCATTACAACAATGTGCAGAGGCCGTAAAAGGTATCGCACAAATTAAAGAAGGCAATTTAATTTCGCCTCAAGCATTTAATGCGGTGAATGCGGTTCAGCGTTATGCGGCGATTAACCCGTTAGAAAGTTTAAGTAAAGAGAAAAAGATCGAGTTATTACACTTAGTGGATCGTACAGCGCGAGCTGAAGATCCTCGTGTTACACATGTCTCTGCAGCATTAAGTTCAATTTATGAAGAAGTGTTAGTGGTCGCAACAGATGGTACACTGGCCGCAGATATTCGCCCGCTTGTGCGTTTATCCATTTCTGTTCTTGTTGAAGAAGATGGTAAACGTGAGCGCGGTAGCTGTGGTTCAGGTGGACGCTTTGGCTTAGATTGGTTTTTTGAAGTGGTAAATGGGGACATTCGTGCCGTTAATTTTGCCAAAGAAGCGGTTCGTCAAGCCCTTGTGAATTTAAGTGCGATCGCTGCGCCAGCAGGATTAATGCCTGTGGTATTAGGGGCTGGTTGGCCTGGCGTGTTGCTCCATGAAGCAGTAGGACACGGTTTAGAAGGGGATTTCAACCGCAAAGAAAGCTCTTTATTTACAGGAAAAATTGGTGAGTTAGTGACGTCGCCATTATGTACGATTGTGGATGACGGTACATTACAAAACCGCCGTGGTTCTTTAACCATTGATGATGAAGGCGTGCCAAGCCAATGTAACGTTTTAATCAAAGACGGGATTTTGCAAGGCTACATGCAAGATAAACTCAATGCACGATTAATGGGCGTGAAACCGACAGGAAATGGTCGTCGTGAATCTTATGCACATTTGCCAATGCCGCGAATGACGAATACCTATATGTTGGCTGGTCAAAGTAAATTTGACGATTTAATCGCTTCTGTGGATCGTGGTATTTATGCACCGCACTTCGGTGGTGGGCAAGTGGATATCACCTCAGGTAAATTTGTGTTCTCGACATCTGAAGCTTATCTTATTGAAAAAGGCAAAATCACCAAACCGGTTAAAGGTGCAACGTTAATTGGCAGCGGTATCGATGTGATGCAAAAAGTCTCTATGGTCGCAGATGAAACCGATTTGGATCTCGGGATTGGCGTTTGTGGCAAAGATGGCCAAAGTGTACCGGTCGGTGTTGGTCAACCCGCCTTGAAAATTGATGAAATCACCGTTGGTGGAACAAATTAAGCATGCAGCCCGATAAATCATATCGGGCTTTTTTGTTCCTTTTATTTAAGTGCGGTCAGTTTTTCGCTATTTTTATTCATCGCTTTCTCAGGAATAATCATTGGGTTAAGCGAGCAATTCTGCATACGATATTTTCATATCCACACTTTTGTGATCCCTATCACAATATCTTGTAAAACCAGTTAAAAAATTTCCCCAAACAATCGCAATAAGTGATACATTTATCGTTGCATGACTTTTTGTCATTTAAGAGACAGGGACAGGCGTGAGTTTGTCTGAAATTTCATCAACCAGAGGGAAACATTTATGTTAATTGGTGTACCTAGAGAACTGCTTGAGAGCGAAAATCGTGTGGCGGCAACGCCAAAAACGGTTCAGCAGATCTTAAAACTGGGCTTTGATGTCATCGTAGAACACGATGCGGGATTCAAAGCAAGTTTTGAAGACCAAGCATTTATCGACGCCGGCGCAAAAATTGGCTCAAGTTCAGAAGTGTGGCATTCGGATGTGATTTTTAAAGTGAATCCACCAACGGATGCAGAAATTGATCAAATGAAGGAAGGTGCAACACTTGTGAGCTTCATTTGGCGGGCACAAAATCCGGATTTAATGAAAAAACTCACGTCGAAAAAAATTAATGTATTAGCGATGGATTCTGTGCCACGTATTTCCCGTGCGCAAGCGCTTGATGCATTAAGCTCTATGGCGAATATTTCTGGTTATCGTGCGGTGATTGAAGCAGCTCATGAATTTGGTAGTTTCTTCACTGGACAAATTACTGCAGCAGGTAAAGTACCACCGGCAAAAGTGTTAGTCATTGGTGCGGGTGTTGCAGGTCTTGCGGCGATTGGTGCAGCGAATAGCCTTGGTGCGATTGTACGTGCTTTTGACTCTCGTCCTGAAGTAAAAGAACAAGTACAAAGTATGGGCGCGTCTTTCTTAGAAATTGATTTTAAAGAAGAAGGCGGTAGCGGCGATGGTTACGCGAAAGTGATGTCAGAAGAATTTAACCGTCGTGCGATGGAGCTTTATGCGGAACAAGCGAAAGAAGTGGATATCATTATTACCACTGCAGCGATTCCGGGTAAACCAGCCCCTCGCTTGATCACAAAAGAAATGGTTGATTCCATGAAACCGGGTTCTGTGGTGGTGGACTTAGCCGCTGCAACTGGTGGTAACTGTGCTTACACTGAAGCGGGTAAAGTCGTTACCACTGAAAACCAAGTGAAAGTGATTGGTTACACCGATTTCCCAAGCCGTTTACCGACACAATCTTCCCAACTTTACGGTACAAACTTAGTTAATTTATTAAAACTACTTTGTAAAGAAAAAGACGGCAAGATCAATATCGATTTTGACGATGTGGTATTACGCGGTGTGACTGTGGTACTTGATGGTGAAGAAATTCCACCAGCGCAAATCCAAGTGTCAGCACAACCAAAACAAGAAGCGAAAGCGGCACAAAGTGCGGTTAAAAAAGAGGAAGAAAAACCAGCAGATCCTCGCATCAAATACGGTGTGATGGCGGGTGTTGGTGTGTTATTCCTCTGGCTTGCGTCTGTGGCGCCAGCGGCATTCCTTTCTCACTTCACCGTATTCGTATTAGCTTGTGTAGTTGGTTATTATGTGGTTTGGAATGTTAGCCACGCTTTACACACCCCACTTATGGCGGTAACCAATGCGATTTCAGGTATCATCATTGTGGGTGCATTACTGCAAATTAGACAACCAACAGGCAACTTCTTCATTGATGCATTAGCCTTTGTGGCAATCTTGGTGGCAAGCATCAACATCTTTGGTGGTTTCCGTGTAACCCAACGTATGTTGGCGATGTTTAGAAAAGGTTAAGGAGAAGACGATGTCTGAAGGTTTAGTACAAGCAGCCTATATTATCGCTGCATTACTTTTCATTATGAGCTTAGCCGGTCTTTCTAAACATGAAACGGCAAAAGCCGGTTGTTGGTATGGTATTGTCGGTATGACAATTGCCCTTGTTGCAACCATTTTCGGCCCGCAATCAGAAGGTACATTATGGATTATCATTGCGATGATCATCGGTGGCGTGATTGGTGTTCAACGTGCATTAAAAGTTGAAATGACTGAAATGCCTGAACTCGTTGCGATCCTTCACAGCTTTGTAGGTTTAGCAGCAGTGCTCGTAGGCTTTAACAGTTACGGTTTAACATACGAAACTGATCCTGTGTTAATGAATATCCATAACGTTGAAGTATTCTTAGGGATCTTCATCGGTGCGGTCACATTCACGGGTTCTATCGTCGCATTCGGTAAATTAAGCGGCAAAATCAATTCAAAAGCATTAATGTTGCCACATCGCCATAAATTAAATTTAGCGGCGTTAGTAGTTTCTGCTTTATTGATGGTCGCTTTCTTAAACAACCCAGATAATATCTTCCCAGTGTTACTCATGACCGCGATTGCACTTGCATTCGGCTGGCACTTAGTGGCATCTATCGGTGGTGCGGATATGCCGGTTGTGGTTTCAATGCTTAACTCTTATTCTGGTTGGGCAGCGGCTGCAGCAGGTTTCATGCTAAGCAATGACTTGCTTATCGTCACAGGTGCATTAGTGGGTTCTTCTGGTGCGATTCTTTCTTACATTATGTGTAAAGCGATGAACCGCTCATTTATCAGCGTTATCGCAGGTGGTTTTGGTAATGATGTTCAAGTATCTTCTGATGAAGAACAAGGTGAACACCGTGAAACAACCGCAGAAGAAGTGGCTGAATTACTTAAAAATGCAAGCTCTGTAATCATCACTCCAGGATATGGTATGGCGGTAGCACAAGCGCAATATCCAGTGGCTGAAATTACAGCGAAATTGCGTGAGCGTGGCATTAACGTGCGTTTTGGTATTCACCCTGTTGCGGGTCGTTTACCGGGTCATATGAACGTACTTTTAGCGGAAGCAAAAGTGCCTTATGACATCGTGCTTGAAATGGATGAAATCAATGATGATTTCGCGGATACTGATGTGGTATTGGTTATCGGTGCAAACGACACCGTAAACCCAGCGGCGATGGAAGATCCAAACAGCCCAATTGCAGGTATGCCAGTGTTAGAAGTATGGAAAGCACAAAACGTTATCGTATTCAAACGCTCTATGGCGGTAGGTTACGCAGGCGTTCAAAACCCATTATTCTTCAAAGAAAACACTCAAATGCTCTTTGGTGATGCAAAAGAACGTGTTGATGACATTCTTACTGCATTAAACAAATAAGCAAAAAACTGAAGTAAAACTGACCGCACTTTGAGAGATTAAAGTGCGGTTTTTTTGTATGTTTTTTAGTGCGTATATGATTAAATAACCGAACTTTAAGAAGTAATACACTAACTTCCCAAAATCAAAATAGGCGAGGAAACGATAAGATGAGATTTACATTAGCACTATTATTATCTCTAACTTTGTTTGGTTGTTCTTTTGGAGGATTTAAGCCAGCACCACAATATTATCATTGGCGTTTGCATAATGCGGATGCATTATTCCCTGAATCAGATCCTAATGTTTTAACTAAATATGTTGATAGAAAAGAAAAAGATATGAAGAATTGCGGTATGGATTATGTAACAGGAGAAAGTATTAATCCAGAAGTGAATCTTTGCTTAGAGAAAAAAGGTTGGTATCTTGAAGGTGGTCCAGTTTGTGAAGAAAGATTAATGTGGGATAGCCCAATATGTATCCAATGGCGAAAAAAACACAGCAAGCCTGATGCTAAGCCTTGGCAGTAATTAAAAAAGGCGCTTAAAAGTGCGGTCAATATTCAGTGAATTCTAAAATCTCTTGAATATTGACCGCACTTTTCTAAAGGCAAGATCTGCTGCCACAGGCACCATTATGACTTAGTTGAAGACTCAAGCTTTTACACACCAAACGAACCTTTGAGCAAAAAGGGGTAACCCTTGCCGTTACTTCTCCGATACTGTCTGCTTTACAAGACGTGCAAG
>CABSXY010000031.1 GCA_902481695.1 uncultured Haemophilus sp.
AAATAATGCCGCACCAAAAATAAAGACTAAGTAGATGACTAAAGGGAGAATAATACCTAAATTCATTATTTATTCTCCTTTGATTCAACATCTAGCGGGATATCTAAAAAGACAATTTTGACAATCCAATACCCAATCACTACAAACAAAATGGGTAAATAAATACAGGATAATTCAAACCACAACGGAAAACCTATCGGCCCAGGCGAGTCTTTCGGTAAATAAGCACACACACACCATCCAATTACATAAAAAATAGCTAAACCTAATGCCCAGCGAGCTTCCTTAGCCGCTTGCTTATACCGTTGTGAAAGTTCCATTTTGAGTTCCTGTTAAAAAATTTTATCTATTATAAATCTAAATTAGATATTTATTGCTATCTCAAGTATAAAAATAAAGCAAGCTCAAGGCTTGCTTTAAAATTGACAGAAAATTTCTAATTTTTTCTAGCACCAAAGACACCCATAGCATCTTTTCCTTTGTAAGTTCCAGCGACTTCTTCAGCATCTTTTCCATAGAACCCACCTTCGGCATGAACACCTTTCTCACTTATTCCACTAAATTTATTGCCTTGAATTTGGGCAGATAAGGAAACATCATCGAAGTGTATCTCTGGAGAAAGCGCGCCCCCAGCAAGCCTATTTGGTACAAGAACGTCCTTATAGCCTGTGTTTGCTAAAGAAATTGTTCCATTTAATGTTTTATCTGCGAAATTAGCTGTTAGTTTTACGAATGATAAGTTAGAGTCTAAGTGTTCAGCACGCTTCTCTACATGCATACCATTTCCAATATAATTTGCAGTACCTGATTGTGGCATTTCTGTTGTTGGATTGACACCAAATGCAACATAATAATCAGAACCTAAAGTAGGCTCCGTAAATTTCCCCCAACGAATATTTTTATAGTTTTTGCCACTAATAGAACGCAATTCAGGAGAATCTGCCTGTAGTACTTCTTTCTCATTAGTTCCAATGACTGGACGGTCGTAATACCCTGATGGAATGATTTCAATTTCATGACCTTCAACATTAACGAGATTCACGTTATTGTTATCATGTATTTGTCTTTCAATTGTAGTAACTACTCTAGTCTCTTTATTAACCTCAAATCCTACTCGACTAAGCACAATTTGTTCTTCATTTTTTGGTTGTTCAGCTGGTTTTACTGCCTCAACCGGTTTCACTAGCTCAGTTGGTTTTACTGGTTCAGCTGGTTTTACTGGTTCAGCTGGTTTTACTGTCTCAGCCGGTTTTACTGTCTCAGCCAGTTTTACTGTCTCAGCCGGTTTTACTGGCTCAGCCGGTTTTACTGTCTCAGCTGGTTTTACTGTCTCAGCTGGTTTTACTGACTCAGCTGGTTTTACTGACTCAGCTGTTTTTACTGCCTCAGCTGGTTTTACTGGCTCAGTTGGTTTTACTGTCTCAGTTGGTTTTACTTGCTCAGTTGGTTTTACTGGCTCAGCTGGTTTTAGTGACTCAGCTGTTTTTACTTGTTTAGTTGGTTTTGCTTGCTCAGTTGGTTTTATTTGGTTAACTGGTTGAGTATTGCTACCACCGCTACTTCCACAGGCGGCTAACGTTACAGTTGCAAGAATTGTTAAACTTAATTTAGAGAGATTAAATTTCATTGTTTTTCCTTAGGTAAAAATAAATAGGTGCACATTATAAAGGGATTTAAGATACCTTTTCAAAGAAAATATATTAATTATCAAAAAGATATAAAAATGGCTAACTTACGTTAGCCGTTTCATTTTAATCATACATCCCTAATTTCTTCTCTAAATAGTGGATATTTGCACCGCCTTTTTGGAAGTTTTCATCTTCAAGGATGAGTTCATGAAGAGGGATATTGGTTTTGATACCGTCAATGATCGTCTCTGATAATGCATTTTGCATACGACGGATTGCGACATCACGAGTATCACCGTATGTGATTAATTTTGCGATCATAGAATCATAATGCGGAGGAACAGTATAGCCGCCATATACATGAGAATCCCAACGAACACCTAAACCACCTGGTGAGTGCAAGTGTGCAACTTTACCTGGAGATGGTAAGAATGTTTTTGGATCTTCTGCATTGATACGACATTCAATCGCATGACCTTTCACTTTAATATCTTCTTGTTTGTAAGAAAGTGGTAAACCAGCCGCAATACGCAATTGTTCTTTCACCAAATCCACACCAGTAATCATTTCTGTTACTGGGTGTTCTACTTGAATACGAGTATTCATTTCAATGAAATAGAACTCACCATTTTCATACAAGAATTCAAACGTACCTGCACCGCGATAGCCAATTTCAACACAAGCCTTCGCACAACGAGAACCAATATCATGACGAACTTCTTCGGTAATACCTGGTGCGGGTGCTTCTTCCACCACTTTTTGGTGGCGACGCTGCATAGAACAATCACGTTCAGCAAGATAGATTGCATTACCGTGTGTATCCGCTAAAACTTGGATTTCAATATGGCGTGGATTTTCTAAATATTTTTCCATGTAAACCATATCATTGTTAAACGCAGCTTTTGCCTCTGCTTTTGTCATCGCAATGGATTCTTCAAGTGCATCTTCACTACGTACCACGCGCATACCACGACCACCGCCACCGCCAGACGCCTTGATAATAATTGGATAGCCAATACGTTTTGCAATTTCTTTATTTTTCGCGATATCGCTACCTACTGGGCCATCTGAACCCGGTACGCAAGGCACGCCCGCTTTTTTCATTGCTTTAATCGCAGAAACTTTATCCCCCATCAAACGAATAACGTCTGCAGTTGGACCAATAAAGATAAAACCAGAACGCTCAACTTGCTCTGCAAAATCCGCGTTTTCAGAAAGGAAACCATAACCAGGGTGAATCGCATCCGCACCGGTTACTTCTGCTGCAGCAATAATCGCAGGAATATTTAAATAACTTTTTACAGATGGCGCAGGTCCGATACAAACTGTTTCATCTGCAAGTAATACGTGTTTTAAATCACGGTCAGCGGTAGAGTGAACCGCCACAGTTTTAATGCCTAATTCTTTACAGGCACGCAAAATACGCAGTGCAATTTCACCACGGTTAGCAATCACAACTTTTTCTAACATAACAATTTCCACTTGGGTGAAAAAATGGCGAGAAAGCTCGCCATTTCAGATTGATAGGGATTATTCGATAACGATCAATGGTTGATCAAATTCAACCGCTTCGCCATCATTTACTAAGATTGCTTTAACCACACCAGCTTTATCAGCTTCGATACGGTTCATCATTTTCATTGCTTCAACGATACAAAGCGCATCGCCTACTTTGACAGTTTGTCCCACTTCCACGAAAGCTTTCGCTTCTGGACTTGGGCTACGATAGAATGTACCCACCATTGGTGAACGTACTTGGTGACCAGACACTTCAGCGGCTAGTGCTTCCGCAGGTGCAGCCGCTGCAGGTGCTGGCGCAGCAGCAGGAGCCGCAACCGGTGCGACAGGGGCTGCTGCATATTGAATTGCAGCAGGTGCAACAGCTGGTGCCGCACGACTAATACGTACTGTACCTTCTTCTTCTTGCACTTCTAATTCAGTGATGCCCGATTCTTCTACTAATTCAATCAGTTTTTTGATTTTACGAATGTCCATACGTTCTTCCTAAAAATAATAATGAATTGTTAACCGCACTTTCAGAATGGATTCCCAAAGTGCGGTCATTTTGAAACCTGTTTTTGTGTCGGCAAGATTACCGCAAAATCACGAACTTTGCGATAAATTTCTGCGAAAATCTGTAAATTTTGTGAAATTTTATGCTTTTTTATTTAAAAAATCTAACGCAAATTGGAGAGCGAACTCATAGCCTTTTGCACCTAAGCCACAAATCACCCCTTCAGCCACATCACTAAAGTAAGAATGATGACGGAATGGCTCGCGTTTATGTACATTAGACAAATGAATTTCAACAAACGGAATTGACACCGCTAGCAACGCATCACGCAATGCAACACTGGTATGCGTATAAGCTGCCGGGTTAATTAAAATAAAATCCACTTTCTGAAAACTTTGATGAATCTTATCAATTAACTTTTCTTCGCTATTTGCTTGGAAACACGCCAAATTCACATCATGCTGCGCAGCAAGTTTGGTCACATTTTCTTCAATGGCAGATAATGAAAGCGAACCATAATGTTTTGGTTCTCTTGCGCCCAACATATTCAAGTTCGGGCCATTTAACAGCAAAATATTGAATTTTTTTGACATTTTCACATCCTTTAACTTGTGCGAATTATAGCGATTTTTTGTGTAATGGTGGTCGTATCTCTATACAATTTTGGTAATAAATTCTGAATTTAAATCAATTAGCGGTAAATCTGAGCCTGGCCACGCACGTAATACTTGATGTTGCATCAAATTTAACGTATCTAATCCAGGCGTCACATTGGGTGTATATTGTGCCGCGATACGAGCGAGTTGAGTCAATCCTAGGCTACTTTCAATGCTCGAGCTAATCACTGCTTTTATGCCTAAACTATGTGCTTGCGCAATCAGCTTTTGACAATCTTGTAGCGAACCAACCAGTGTTGGCTTAATTACAATGGCACTTAAGTGCGATTCTTTTTCTAAAAGGAAGTCAGGCTCTCGCACACTTTCATCCCAAGCAATATTAATGCCTGTTTGAGCTGCAAACTGGCGGCTTTCTTCACGTGTTTTACAAGGTTCTTCCAAAAATTGAATACGAGAACGATGTTGTGGGTTTACTTTCTCCGCAAATTTTAACGCCTTTTCCAACGTCCATTGGCGATTCGCATCTAGACGTAATTGCAAATCAGGAATGGCTTCAAGAAACATATCTGTAATCAAACCATCACGATTCGCTTCATACATACCGACTTTGATTTTAGCCACTTTGTCACCTGGCATTTGATTAAGTTCTGCATATAACTCATCAGGATCGCCATAACACAACGGTGCGGTATGATAGTTACCTTCCTCATTTAAATAACGTTTCATCTCATCCATCGCCGTGCTAATACCGAAAGCAACGGAGGGATAACAACCGTCAAGTGGCACTCTTGGCGCTTCGCAGCTTGCATGACACCAATTTGTCAGCCATTCAATGGCTTGCTCTTGCGCTTGTTCGATAGTTTCTTCGCTAAACCCAGGTAAAGGTGCAATTTCCCCCCAACCATCACGGCTGCAAGCAACACGCACAATCAAGCCTTCACGGCGTTTTAAAAAACGTCCACGTAAAATTAACTGACTATCGACTGGAATAGAATAACGATAAAGATTAAATGATTTGGTTTCCATCTTATTCTCCTTGATGACAAAAGTGCGGTTAAAAACACACTGATTTTTAACCGCACTTTTATGTTCAAATTAAGGATTACGTCTGAATTTACTGAAGTCTGGTGCACGTTTTTCATTAAACGCGTTACGACCTTCTTGACCTTCTTCAGTCATGTAGAACAACATGGTTGCGTTACCCGCGAGTTCTTGTAAACCAGATTGACCATCGCAGTCTGCATTTAATGCAGCTTTCAAGCAACGTAATGCGATTGGGCTGTTACGTAACATTTCACGGCACCAACGCACAGTTTCTTTTTCTAAATCAGCGTAAGGAACCACGGTATTCACTAAGCCCATATCTAATGCTTCTTGTGCATTATATTGGCGGCATAAGAACCAAATTTCGCGGGCTTTTTTCTGCCCCACTAAACGTGCCATATAGCTTGCACCCCAGCCACCATCAAATGAACCGACTTTAGGACCAGTTTGACCAAAAATCGCATTGTCTGCAGCAATAGTTAAATCACATAACATATGAAGTACGTGCCCACCACCAATTGCATAACCTGCGACCATTGCCACCACTGGTTTTGGACAAGTACGAATATCACGTTGGAAATCCAATACATTTAAATGATGCACTCCGCTTTCATCTTTGTAACCGCCGTAGTCACCACGAATTTTTTGGTCACCACCAGAACAGAATGCTTTTTCGCCTTCACCGGTTAACACAATCACGCCGATTTTTTCATCGAAACGAGCGTTAGAAAACGCATGGATCATTTCTTTGACTGTTTGCGGACGAAATGCATTACGCACTTCCGGACGGTTAATCGTGATTTTTGCAATACCATCAGTCGATTTGTGGAAACGGATATCAGTATAACCTTCGCTATGGTCAACCCACTCAACTGGTGCATATAAAACATCATCTTTTGGATTTTGCATTGTTCTTTCCTTTATAAGTGTAAAAAGTGTGGTCATTATAGCGGAAGTTTTTTAGTTCGGGAAAGAAAATCAATTATTGAAGACTTTACAATTATGTCGTTGTTGCTAAAATTCCGCCATTCCAACTTTAGTAAGGAAATTTAAGTGAAAAAAATTATTTTTTTAAGCAGCATCATGTTATTGAATGCTTGTAGTTTATTTGGTTCATCACAATCAACTATTCCTGCTGAATTCGCACAAGCAGACTATCTCCTGTCTGATGCCAATGCAAAAACATGGGCTATCGCAAGTAAACAAGCTGAACAATGTATCTATCCAAATTTAACTCGCATTCAGCAACAACATTTTGCCAAAGAAGATAGCTATATTCATTCCCAATATGTCTTTTTCTATCCGTTAGAAAAAATCATTGGTGAAGACTATGTGAAAATGATTCAAAAAGATGAAAAATCAATGAATTACGCGACCTATCAATTTAAGAAGTTCCGCGCAGAAATTGGTGATGTCGATGCATTAGAGCCAAAAGCTTGCCAAATTTTACGTACTCAGGCAAAAGAAGACTTAGATGTCGTAAAAGGCCAATATGTAAATGGCATGGTAGATGAAACTAAAAATGATGATGGTACATTGAAGAAAACGGGTGATGGTATTGCCACCAATCAAAACAAATTCTTCTTTGATATTATTAAATGGGGTTCAGCCCTTCTTCTCTAATTTTTATTATTTTATATAAATTTATATCTCACTCACGGCGTAAATATTTTTACGCCGTTTTTATATCTGAGAAAACGGTTGCGATCAAAAAAAGCTTAAATTTTCAGTAAAAAAGCAAAATAGTCATTTAAATTAAAGCCATTTTCAGCTAGTCTAACAAGAATTAATTTTTACAAGGAGAAAACATCATGACAACGCTTTTTGATATTGCACAAAACTGGTTAAACCAAGATCCTGATGCAGAAACTCATGCAGAATTAACCGCACTTTTAACGGCGGCGAAAAATGGTGATGAAAAAGCACAAGCAGAATTACAAGCTCGCTTTAGTGGCCGTTTACAATTTGGTACTGCGGGACTTCGTGGCCCATTACAAGCTGGCCCTATGGGAATGAACCGTGTATTAGTAGCACAAGCTGCGGGCGGTTTAGCGGATTATTTAAAAGATTACGACAAACAACCTTCTATCGTGATTGGTTATGATGGTCGTAAAAACTCTGATGTTTTTGCACGTGATACCGCTGAAATCATGGCAGGTGCAGGCGTGAAAGCTTATTTACTTCCACGTAAATTACCAACGCCAGTATTAGCTTATGCAATTCAATATTTTGATACCACTGCTGGTGTGATGGTGACAGCAAGCCACAACCCACCTGAAGATAACGGTTATAAAGTGTATTTGGGTAAAGCGAATGGCGGTGGCCAAATCGTTTCTCCTGCAGATAAAGATATCGCCGCATTAATCGACAAAGTGGCTGCAGGCAATGTAAAAGATTTACCACGTAGCCAAGATTATGTAGTGTTAGATGATGAAGTGGTTAACGCTTATATCGAAAAAACCGCTTCTCTTGCTAAAGAACCTCAAGCAGACATTAACTACGTTTATACTGCAATGCACGGTGTAGGCTATGAAGTATTAAGCAAAACCTTAACCAAAGCAGGTCTTCCACAACCTCACATTGTGGCGGAGCAAGTATGGCCAGATGGCACATTCCCAACGGTAAACTTCCCTAACCCGGAAGAAAAAGGTGCATTAGATTTAGCTATTAAAGTGGCAAAAGAAAACAATGCTGAATTCATTATTGCGAATGACCCAGATGCAGACCGCTTGGCAGTGGCTGTTCCAGATGCACAAGGTAACTGGAAACCTTTACACGGTAACGTAGTAGGTTGTTTCTTAGGTTGGTATTTAGCAAAACAATACCATGCCAAAGGTGAGAAAGGCGTATTAGCGTGTTCTTTAGTGTCTTCTCCAGCGCTTGCTGAAATTGCGAAAAAATACGGCTTCCAATCAGAAGAAACCTTAACCGGTTTCAAATACATCGGTAAAGTTCAAGGCTTATTATTCGGTTTCGAAGAAGCGCTTGGTTACTTAGTTGACCCTGATAAAGTACGCGATAAAGATGGTATTTCAGCGGCGGTCGTGTTCTTAGATTTAGTGCGTCACTTAAAAGCACAAGGTAAAACCTTAGCGGATTACGCCAATGACTTCACGCAAGAATTCGGTGCTTATGTAAGTGGTCAAATTTCTATTCGTGTAAGCGATTTATCTGAAATTGGTAAATTAATGGCCGCACTTCGTAACACGCCTCCAGCTGAAGTAGGTGGTGTTAAAGTGGCACAATTCATCGACCACACTAAAACTGATCGTCAAAGCGACATCCTTGTATTCGTATTAGAAAACGGTAGCCGCTTAATCGTTCGTCCATCTGGTACTGAACCGAAAATCAAGTTCTATCTTGATGCGCGCGGTAAAGATCCAAAAGATGCAGATCACGTTTTAGCACAATTTGATGAAGGCGTTCGTCAAATCCTTCGTCAAGATGCTTACGGCAAACAAGATTGCTAATTGAGCAAACTATTAAATAATAAAAAACGCTAGGTTTGATGCCTAGCGTTTTATTTTTGCTTATTTTAATGCAAGTTGTAACTTGCCCTGATTCTTTTCTAACAAAGCCTCAGCTTGTGGGCGTTCTAGCCCGCTTAGAATCATCATAATCGCCAATTTCGCATTTTGCTCAGCCAATTTTAATGTGTCTTCAGCAACAGTTTTATCGCAATCCGTGGCTTGCATGACGATGCGAATGGCACGAGCCTTCAGCTTTTCATTGCTTGCCTGCACATCCACCATTAAGTTTTGATAGCATTTGCCCATTAAGATCATAGAAGCCGTAGTAAGCATATTCAGTACTAATTTTTGAGCGGTACCCGATTTTAAACGGCTTGAACCAGTCAGTACTTCTGGCCCCACTACCGTATCAATGGCAATATCCACAATATTCGCCATCGCTGAATTCGGATTACTTGCAATCGAAACGGTCACTGAACCTAAACTTTTCGCATATTCCAATGCACCGATCACATAAGGTGTTCGGCCACTGGCTGCAATACCCACTAATACATCTTTTGAGGAAAATTGAATGGTTTGTAAGTCAACCACGGCTTGTGCTTTACTGTCTTCCGCACCTTCAATTGGATGACGCAATGCGCGCTCGCCGCCTGCAATAATACCTTTCACCATTTCAGGTGACACGCCAAATGTTGGCGGGCATTCAGAAGCATCGAGTACGCCTAATCGACCACTGGTTCCCGCACCAATATAGACTAATCGACCGCCTTGTTGAAATGCAGCAACAATACATTCGACCGCTTGGGCAATTTGAGGTAAACATTTTTCAATTGCCAAAGACACTTGCTTATCTTCCTCATTCATTAACTGCACAATTTCCAATGCAGACAAGCTATCCACATGCATGGAATTGGGATTCCGTTGTTCAGTAATTAAAGTTGAAAGGGTTTGTAATAAATTCTCTGCCATGGTTTATTCCTTTGGAAAAATTGCCCCTAAGCTAACCGCACTTGTGGCGCCCGTCACACTCGGCAAATTAGCGGGTAAATTATGCATACGACGATAGGCCAACCAAGCAAAAGCTGCCGCTTCCACATAATCGATATCAAGTTCTAATTCAGTCGTCAGTTGAATACGCCAAGTTGGCAATGCCTGTTTTAAGCCATTCATGATCGCCTGATTTTTAGCGCCGCCACCGCAAATCAGTAATCGACATGGTAATGTCGTCTGAATATTGTTAAGGGCTAAAACAATACTTTGCACGGTAAATTCTGCCAACGTAGCTTGCACATCTTGTGGTAAAAGTGCGGTCGTTTTGCCTGCTATTTTTTGAATTTTATTCTCTAGCCAAGCCAAATTAAATAATTCACGCCCTGTGCTTTTCGGTGGTGGAAGCTGAAAGAAATCTTCATCTAATAATGCCGCTAACAAATCTGAATTCACTTGACCTGAAGCCGCCCATTCACCATTTTTGTCGTAAGCTTTGCCTTGATGTTTTTCGATCCATTGGTCGAGCAAGGTATTACCGGTTCCTGTATCAAATCCAATGACAGGCTGTTCGGGTATCAATAAGGATACATTACTAATACCGCCAATATTAAGCACCACCGTTGCCCAGTTAGGGTCAAAAAATACCGCTTGATGAAAAGCGGGTACTAAAGGCGCCCCTTGTCCACCAAACGCCATATCTTTACGGCGCAAATCACCAACAACCGTAATACCTGTTTTAGCGGCTAATAAATTCATATCACCGATTTGCATGGTAAACGGAAATTGACCTTTTGGGGAATGCCACACTGTTTGGCCATGGCAGCCAATGGCTTCAATCTGCTCTGGCTTTAGCTGGTGTTTACGTAAAAAGGCATTGACGCAATCGGCATAAAGTAAACCAAATTGATGATCAAGTTCACCCAATGCTTGTAACGACGTTTCACCCGATTGAATAAGTGCGGTCACTTTTTCACGTAAATTTGCCGGCATCGGCGTAAAATCAGCCGCAATTAATTTGGTTTGATTAGATTGGATGTCAGTAAGCGCAATGTCCACCCCGTCAAGGCTGGTGCCGGACATAATGCCAAGATAATAAGTCATAGTCTTCAATTCGTGAGTTTTTCAGAATTATAGCGGATTTTAAAAAAATAAAAACAGAGCGAACACTGTCGTTCTCTCTTTTCATCATGGATGACTCTTATAAGTCGTCAATGACTAAATCGTTTTTTAACTATTGATGGAATAAGGTAATGGTTCAATTTTCAGAAGGGTTCCATCTTCTGGCAAACAGAAATGCGTGCCTTCCTCTAAATCGTTATTCATCACGACTTGCAACCATAAAATGCCGTCAAAATTGACCGCACTGACGATTGTGCCGGTTTTACGCCAAGCCGTTTCTAACTGCATTTCTATTTCACTGCCGATTTTCGGTGTAACCGTTGCCTCCCCCGAAAGCACATACATCGCACGTTTATTGGCGCCACGATATTTGGCTCGCGCGATAGTTTCTTGCCCGATATAACAGCCTTTAGTAAAAGAAATCGCTTGTTCAATCGCTTGTAGATTTAATGCCTGCGGGATAAATTCATTTTGCGTTTCCGCACTCAAGCTTGGTAAGCCCGCTTGAATATCCGCACAAAGCCATTGTTTTTCATCACCATTAAAGGTGACATCTAACGGTGTTGGATTGATCAAAATTGCACGATCTTCATCAATATCTAATTCAATCTGCGCGTGAATTCGACTGCACTTTTCACCAATCAAGCCGACAATTTGCCAATCCAACACTTGAAAAGTGACTTTTGAAAACACCGCATATTTTTTCAAATGATCGAGTGGAGCCAATAAAGCTTTCGGCATTAAAATCAAAAACTGCTCTGCTGAAAGCTTAATTAAGCGGAATAACGAATTCATTTTGCCTTTAGGATCGCAATGGGCTGTAAGCGTTGAAGTACCAGCTGCTAAATGCACCACATCACAAGTTAATTGACCTTGCAGATATTTCTCCGCATCGACGCCAGCCACTTCCACCAAATCATAGTGGTTTAATGAAATAAATGTTGCCATGATTTTTCCTATTCAAGGTTTTGAATTTGCTCACGCATTTGTTCGATTAATACTTTTAATTCCACGGCGGAAGCGGTGATATCAGCATTAATGGATTTTGATGCCAACGTGTTAGATTCACGATTAAGCTCTTGCATCATAAAATCCAGTTTACGGCCCACTGCCCCACCTTTTTTCAGGATGTTGTTGGTTTCTTTCACGTGCATTTGCAGACGATCTAATTCTTCCGCCACGTCCACACGTTGCGCCAGTAAAATCATTTCTTGTTCGACTCGTTGTGGATCGAGTTGAATCTTCGCTTCTTCAAAACGTTGCAATAAACGCTCACGCTGCCATTGTAAAACCGCCGGCATTTGTGACCGCACTTTTTCAGCTTCTACAGTAATACCATCAAGACGCTGTTGAATAATGGCTTGCAATTTTTCACCTTCACGTCCACGCATTGCAATAAATTCCACCAACAATTCATCAAAAGCTGTCAACAAATCTTGACTGATAGCATCTAAATCTTGCTCAGCCGCTTCCACCACGCCGGGATAACGCAATACATCCGTTAAATTGATTTCGCCCTCGCCAGCTTGCGACTTAATCCATTGTAAAGATTGGATAACTTGATTCGCTAATTCTTTATTTAAATTGAGCTCAGCCGCTGCTTGTTTTTTGCTATCAATACGCAATGAACATTCAATTTTACCGCGAGTAAGATTTTGACGAAGTTTCTCACGCAAAGCATTTTCCAAGCCACGGAATTGCTCTGGCAAGCGGAAAAAGTTTTCCAAATAACGTTGGTTAACCGAACGAATTTCCCAAACTGCATCGCCCCAATCCTTCTTGATTTCAAGGCGTGCAAAGGCTGTCATACTATAAATCATAAGCGCTCTCCTACTATTGTCTCTTGTCTTAATTGATTTGCCGGCTATTTTATCGGGAAAGTGCGGTCATTTCTACCGTACATTTTGTAGAAGAATTTTGTTTTCCCTACTTTACACACTGTAAAGATTAAAATACAATCATCGTAAATTTATTATTACAATTAAAGGAAAGTAAAATGAACAAGACTGTAGGAAGTACCTTACTTGTTGCAGGAACCATGATTGGGGCGGGGATGTTGGCAATGCCACTCACCTCTGCAGGGATTGGCTTAACTGCGACTGTTTTCTTATTAATTGGCTTGTGGGCGGTTCTCACTTTCACCGCACTTTTATTCGTGGAACTGTATCAAACCGCTGACAGTGATGCAGGGATCGGCACACTTGCTGCACAATATTTTGGTAAAGCAGGGCGAATTATTTCCACTGCTGTTTTAATTGTCTTTTTATATGCCTTAATTGCCGCTTATGTGAGTGGTGGTGGTTCTTTATTAATGGATTTACTCCCAGCTATGGGCGACAAAGACACCATGAATAAAATTGCGGTGCTTGTATTCACCATTTTCTTCGGCAGTTTTATTGTCATCGGTACACACAGTGTGGATAAAATTAATCGCGTCCTATTCTTTGTGATGATTGCCACTTTTATCTTAGTACTCGCATTAATGTTACCAAACATTAAATTTGATAACTTAATGGCGATGCCAATTGATAACGCCTTAATTATTTCTGCAAGCCCTGTATTTTTCACGGCATTTGGTTTCCATGGTTCCATTCCAAGTTTAAATAAATACTTAAACGGTAATGTGAAATCCTTACGC
>CABSXY010000032.1 GCA_902481695.1 uncultured Haemophilus sp.
GATACGAATGGCGATTAAAATCATTAAAGTGGCTATAATCGCATCAAAAATAAAGCCTGCACCTGTTGTCACACCGATAGCCGCCGCAGCCCAAATAATCGCAGCAGTGGTTAAGCCTGAAATAGCATCATTTTTCTTGTGTAAAATTACCCCTGCACCCAAGAAACCGATACCACTGATTACTTGTGCGGCAAGTCGCATAGGGTCAGTTCGGATATTATCTGAAACTTGCGCATAATGTTCTGCGGCTTGAATAGATACAATAGTGAGTACACAAGTTGTCACCGCAATAATGGCACAGGTTTTAACGCCAACTGGTTTGTGTTTAAGTTCACGCTCTAAGCCAATAATCCCGCCAAGTACAAGTGCGAGTAGCATTTTCCCTAGGATAAGTAAATAAGCCGTCTGTTCAAGAGCGGTCGAAAAAAGAAAAGAATTTTCCATGTTAATAATGAATATGAGTAAATAAAAAAAACGGGCGTTATTCTACCTGAAAAAAGGACTTTAATGGGCAAATTTACAATCAATTTACCTTTAATTTATCGCCTTTCGGCTTGAAATTGAGTAAAATCTAAAGTTTTGAAAGATGATGATAGCTGAGAATAAATTTATGCAAAAATCAACGCCGAATATTGGCTTTGTAAGTTTAGGTTGTCCTAAAAATTTAGTGGATTCTGAACGTATTCTGACTGAATTACGTACTGACGGGTATAACATTGTGCCAAGTTATGAAAATGTGGACTTGGTTATTGTGAATACTTGCGGTTTTATTGATAGCGCTGTACAGGAATCCCTAGAAGCCATTGGAGAGGCGTTGGAAGAAAACGGACGTGTGATTGTGACCGGCTGCTTGGGGGCTAAAGAAGATCAAATTCGTCAAGTTCACCCGAAAGTTTTAGAAGTGAGCGGTCCGCACAGTTATGAAACGGTAATGGCTCAAGTGCACAAATACGTACCAAAACCAGAGCATAATCCTTATACCAGCCTTGTACCAAAACAAGGGGTGAAATTAACACCAAAACACTATGCTTATTTGAAAATCTCAGAAGGCTGTGATCATCGTTGTACATTCTGTATAATCCCTTCATTACGTGGGGATTTAGAAAGCCGTTCTATTACGCAAGTATTGGATGAAGCAAAACGTCTTGCTGATGCAGGCGTGAAAGAGTTATTGGTTGTTTCACAAGATACCTCTGCTTATGCGATGGATACACAACGCAAAGAAGGTGGCGTGAAAACCGCTTTCTGGAACGGTATGCCAATTAAAAATGACTTAATGACCTTGTGTAAACAGCTTGGTAAATTAGGTATTTGGGTACGTTTACATTACGTTTATCCTTATCCTCATGTGGATGATTTAATTCCATTAATGACAGAAGGTTTATTATTGCCTTATTTGGATATTCCATTACAACATGCGAGTCCGAAAATTTTAAAAGCAATGAAAAGACCAGGAAAAATTGACCGCACTTTAGAGCGTATCAAGCAATGGCGTGAGATTTGTCCGGATTTAACCTTGCGTTCAACTTTCATTGTAGGTTTCCCGGGTGAAACAGAAGAAGACTTCCAAATGTTATTGGATTTCTTAAAAGAAGCACAACTTGATCGCGTGGGCTGTTTCAAATTTAGCCCAGTAGAAGGCGCACCTGCAACTGAAATGGCTGACCAAGTGCCTGAAGATGTAAAAGAAGAACGTTTCCACCGCTTTATGCAGTTACAACAAGAAATTTCGGCTGAACGATTAAAACAAAAAATTGGCCAAACGCTTGATGTAATTGTGGATGAAATTGATGACGAAGGTATCATTGGCCGTACAAAAGCTGATGCACCAGAAGTTGATGGCTTAGTTTATATTGAAAATCTAAGTGGCGCGCCTGTGAAAGTGGGCGAATTTATTAAAGTAACCATTACCCATTCAGATGAATACGATCTGTGGGGAACCTGTTAATTATTAATCTTATTTATTTTTTACCAAAGGAATTAAAAAATGGCAGAAACACAAAAACAACCAAGTGTTATCCGTTTTGAACAAGAAGTTGCGGCAAAAAATTATGAAGCAGCTTGCGTAGAATTGCTCGATATTTTAAGCAAAATTGATACTAATTTTGGTGGCGTTGAAGGCATTGAAATTGATTATCCTAGCCAATTAAATGATGAATTAGTACAAGATAAAATTAAGTATTTTTGTACCCGTGTAGCGGTAGCAATGAGCGAGCTATTTTCTGATCCTAAATTAGATATTTCTGAAGGCGGGGCACAACGTTTCTTTACCTTACAACGTTGGATTAATATGATTTTTGCATCATCACCTTTTGTGAATGCTGATCATGTGTTGCAAACTTATAACCGCAATCCAGATAAAACTAATTTATCTGATTTCCATTTAGATAATGCAAGATCATCATTAATTAAATTCTGTATTTTGTACTTGCCGGAATCAAATATAAACGTGAATCTGGATGCTTTATGGAATTTAGATCCAGAATTATGTGCATCGCTTTGTTTTGCATTGCAATCACCCCGTTTTATTGCGACAGATCAAGCATTCTCTAAACGTGGCACTATTTTACAATGGTTCCCTGAAAAATTAGCGGCAATTGAAAACTTAAATAATGTACCGAGTGCAATTTCACACGATGTGTATATGCATTGCAGCTACGATATTGCTGAAAATAAACATTGGGTGAAAAAAGCATTAAACCAAGTCATCCGTCGTCATTTATTGCAAGGTGGATGGACAGATCGCGATGTCACAAAATTAGGTGAACGTGATGGCAAACCAGTCATGGTCGTATTATTAGAGCATTTCCATTCATCCCATTCAATTTACCGTACGCATTCCACTTCAATGATTGCTGCTCGCGAACGTTTCTATTTAATTGGTGTAGGTAATGATGCTGTAGATGAAGCAGGTAAAGCTGTATTTGATGAATTTCATGTATTAGAAGGCAATAATGTTGTCTCCAAATTAGATCATTTAAAAGCGATTTGTGAAAAAAATGGTGCAGCCGTTCTTTATATGCCAAGTATTGGGATGGATTTAACTACTATTTTTGCAAGTAACACGCGTCTTGCGCCGGTTCAAGTGATTGCGTTAGGTCACCCTGCTACGACACATTCTGATTTTATTGAATATGTGATTGTGGAAGATGACTACGTTGGTTCTGAAAAATGCTTCAGTGAGCAATTATTGCGTTTACCAAAAGATGCTTTACCTTATGTACCTTCAGCGCTTGCACCGCAACACGTAGAATATCGCTTACGTGAAAATCCTGAAGTGGTCAATATTGGTATTGCTTCTACCACAATGAAGCTTAATCCCTATTTCTTGGCTGCATTAAAGGCTATTCGTGATCGTGCTAATGTTAAAGTGCATTTCCACTTTGCATTAGGTCAATCTAGTGGTGTGACTCATCCTTATGTTGAGCGTTTTATTAAGTCTTATTTAGGCAATGATGCGACAGCTCATCCACATGCACCTTATGATCAATATCTTCGTATTTTGCATAACTGCGATATGATGGTAAACCCATTCCCATTCGGGAATACGAATGGCATTATTGATATGGTGACATTAGGTTTAGTGGGGGTATGTAAAACGGATGCAGAAGTTCACGAACATATTGATGAAGGGTTATTCAAACGTTTAGGTTTACCAGAATGGTTAATTGCAAATACGGTAGATGAATATGTTGAACGTGCAATTCGTTTAGCAGAAAACCATCAAGAACGTTTAGAACTTCGTCGTCATATCATTGAAAATAACGGCTTACAAACCTTATTTACAGGCGATCCAAGCCCAATGGGTAAAGTGTTACTTGAAAAATTTGAGGAATGGAAAGCAGCAAATTTAGCTGAAAAGCCAAAGAAAAAAGCGACTAAATCCGCAACGACAAAAGAGAAGACTACAAAGTCTACCACGACAAAGAAAAGTGCGGTCAAATCTGAAGGTAAATCTGAGCCGAAAAAAACGGTAAAGAAAACCACGAAAAAAGCAGATAAATAATCAATAAATCCCCGAAAGGGGATTTTTTATTGAGAAAAATTAAACAAAGTCTCATTTTTTCTAAAAAAGCTTGATTTTGTAGCGTAAAGCCTGTAATTAATAGACCCATTCAACACAACATAAAATAAGGAAAAACTCATGAAAAACGTCGGTTTTATCGGTTGGCGCGGAATGGTCGGTTCCGTATTAATGGATCGTATGGTGCAAGAGCAAGATTTTGCCAATATTAATCCAGTTTTCTTCACCACTTCTCAAGCAGGTCAAAAAGCCCCTGTATTTGCAGGAAAAGAGGCAGGTGAGCTTAAAAATGCATTCGACATTGATGAACTCAAAAAATTAGACATTATCGTGACCTGCCAAGGTGGCGACTATACCAATGAAGTTTATCCAAAATTAAAAGCAACAGGTTGGGACGGATATTGGGTTGATGCCGCTTCTGCACTACGTATGAAAGATGATGCAATTATCGTGCTTGATCCAGTAAACCAACACGTGATTTCTGAAGGCTTGAAAAAAGGCATTAAAACTTTCGTGGGTGGTAACTGTACCGTGAGCTTAATGTTAATGGCTATCGGTGGTTTATTTGAAAAAGATTTAGTGGAATGGGTATCTGTCGCAACTTACCAAGCGGCTTCAGGTGCGGGCGCAAAAAATATGCGTGAATTGCTTTCACAAATGGGCTTATTAGAACAAGCGGTTTCAAGCGAATTAAAAGACCCTGCTTCGTCAATTTTAGATATTGAACGTAAAGTGACAGCAGAAATGCGTTCTGATAACTTCCCAACGGATAACTTCGGTGCAGCATTAGGTGGTAGCTTAATCCCTTGGATTGACAAACTTCTTCCTGAAACTGGACAAACTAAAGAAGAATGGAAAGGTTATGCAGAAACTAACAAAATCTTAGGTTTAAGCGACAATCCAATTCCAGTAGATGGTTTATGCGTACGTATCGGTGCATTACGTTGCCACAGCCAAGCATTCACTATCAAACTGAAAAAAGACTTACCATTAGAAGAAATTGAACAAATTTTAGCGTCTCACAACGAATGGGTGAAAGTGATTCCAAATGACAAAGAAACCACATTACGTGAATTAACTCCAGCTAAAGTAACAGGTACATTAAGCGTACCGGTTGGTCGTTTACGTAAATTGGCAATGGGTCCAGAATACTTAGCGGCATTCACTGTAGGTGACCAATTATTATGGGGTGCTGCAGAGCCAGTTCGCCGCATCTTAAAACAATTGGTGGCATAATTTTACTTTCACTACAAAGGGCGTATTTACTACGCCCTTTTCATTACTAAAAAAATAATATGCTACGATCTATCTTTGTTTTTATTACAATTTCTTTAATGACATTTCTTTTGCAATATTGGTTTGTCTCGCGCCTTGGTTATCCTGAAACCTTTGTAACAACATGCCAAAATTACACGGGTGATTTTTTGTATGAAGCGCGTTGTGAATATACGTTTAATATATTATTTACAACGATAACTGTTGCGTTTTTAGCATTGTTTCCTTTTATTATTTCTCAGAAATTATCTTGCTTTATTATCGGTTGTTTGTGGCTTGGGCTTTTATGGCTATTGGGTTCAGTTTTTATCACCTTTGATAGTACTGATTTAGGAAATACACTTGAGCTTTCAAGCTTATTTCACTATGCTTGGATCGAATTAAAAATACCTTATATCGTCATATCTGTTATCTCTATCCCTACACTATTTTTTGTTAAAAAATTATGATCAGAGAACCTCATTTTCATCAATTTGCTCTTGCGGAGTTATTGCCTTTTTTTGAGCAATTTCCGACGCAATATCTTTCTGGTGAACGAAATATCAAATTAGCTTATCGTCATTTGGTTCAGCCTGAAAGTGCGGTTAGAAAATTGATGATTTTGGTGAATGGTCGAGCAGAAAATATGCTCAAATGGACTGAGCTGGCTTATGATTTTTACCAACAAGGTTATGATGTTTTGCTTTTCGATCATCGAGGACAAGGCTATTCACAGCGTATTATTCCTCAAAAAGGGCATTTAGATGAGTTTCGTTTTTATACCGATGATATGGCAAAAATCATTGAAAAAACGACCGCACTTTATGCTTATCAAGCGCAATATATTCTCGCCCACTCTCTCGGCGCTTTGATTTCCACCTATTATCTAGCCAATTACGATCATCATATTAAAAAAGCCGTGCTTTCTTCGCCTTTCTTTGGTGTTCCAATGAAACATCCATTACGAGATGAACTCATCATTGCAACGATGATGGCGTTTGGTCAAGGGCATCGCTATGTTTTTGGTAAGGGACATTACAAACCGGCAGATTTAAATCTTAATGAACTTAGCCATTCTAAAACGCGAATGAAATGGATGAACCGAATTAATCGAAAACGCGCTGCTATTCACTTAGGCGGCCCGACTTTCCGCTGGGTACATTTGTGTTTAACTGCAATCAAAGCGCTCCCAAAAATCATTCCAAGAGTGGAAACACCTGTGCTTATTCTACAAGCGGAAAAAGAAAAGATTGTAGATAATAAAAATCTTGAAAAATTGACCGCACTTTTTCCGCATGCCGAATCCATGCTTGTACCTCAAGCAAAACATGAAATCCTTTTTGAAAAGGATAACGTGAGAAAAGTGGTACTTGAACGCGTGAATCAATTTCTTCATTCTTAAAGTTGTTTTTTAATCTGCATCAAGTTTTCATCAAATTTTATTAAAAACATCGCTTAAATCTTTACTCGTACTAAATAAGTGGTATCTTTATAACCGCTTATTTAATCGATTGCGTCACGGTCGTTATACGTGATGAATTATTTTTTGTTCATTTATCTAGGAGTTATCCTATGGAAAGTAAGATTCCAGCAGTAGAAGTCAAACTTGGCTTTAAATGGCAGGGGCTGCTGATTGCCGTCATCGTTGGTTTAGGGATTTGGTTAATCCCAACACCAGAAGGTTTGTCCGCAAAAGCCTGGGGAATGCTGGCGTTATTTGTCGCAACCATTGTGGCTATTATCGCGAAAGCCATGCCTATGGGTGCTGCAACCTTGGTGGCATTGGTGATCAGCGGATTGACTGGGCTTACGCCTATTTCACCAAAACAAGGTGACGTTGGTATGTTATCCGGCTTTGCAAACGGCACAATTTGGTTGATTGCTATTGCTATGTTTTTATCTCGAGCGGTGATTAAAACCGGTTTAGGTAAACGTATCGCGTTGTACTTCGTTGGTCGTTTTGGTAAAAAAATGATGGGCGTGGCTTATGGTATGGCGTTGGCTGATGTCGTTATTGGTCCAGGGATTCCTTCGGCTTCTGCGCGTGGGGGCGGTATTATGTACCCAATTATGCAATCTATTGCTGATGCGTATGAGTCTAAACCAGGTCCAACCGCTCGTCGTGCAGGTGCATTCTTAGCGATTGCGGTCTCTCAAATCGATACGATTATTTGTACCATGTTCTTAACCGCCATGGCGGGTAACCCGTTAATTGCAGAACTTGCGAAAAGCCAAGGTGTAGAAATCACCTGGATGACATGGTTCTTAGGGGCAATCGTGCCAGGTATTGTGAGCTTAATCGTCTTGCCTTATTTCGTGTATTTAATTTATCCGCCAGAATTAAAAGATACGCCTAAAATGGCAGAAATGGCACGTGAAGAATTAAAAAGCATGGGCCCAATGAGCAAAGCGGAATGGATTCTTGCCCTAGACTTTATCCTTCTTTTATTCCTCTGGACGGTGGGTGATTTAGTCTTCCATATCCCTGCAACAATTTCAGCGTTTATCGGTTTGGTGATTTTGTTATTAACCAATATTATGAGCTGGAAAAATATCGTGGCAGAAACCACCGCATGGGATACGATGTTCTGGTTTGCGGTATTAGTGATGATGGCAAATGCACTTAATAAATACGGTGCAATCACTTGGATTTCCACCCACATTTCCGCATCAGTGGGCGATTTCAGCTGGCCAGTTGCCTTTACTATTTTAGTGTTGGTGTATTTCTATACCCGCTATTTCTTTGCTTCAGCCATGGCGCATATTTCCGCAATGTATCTTGCTTTCGTGGCAGCGGCTATCGCTGTGGGTACACCACCAATCATTGCTGCAATTGGTTTAGGTTACACCTCAACATTATCCATGAGTTTAACACAATACGCCGGTGGTCCTGGCCCAGCATTATACGGTTCAGGTTATAACTCAACCGGTCAATGGTGGGGTGTGAGCTTTATTGTTTCCATCCTTTCATTAGTCATTTGGTTTGGTGTAGGTGGATTATGGATGAAACTACTCGGTTGGTGGTAATCCTTATTAATTCATAAAAAATCCCTAAAAAACGACCGCACTTTGATTTGTATCTCAAAAGTGCGGTCGTTTTTATGTGAATTCTCTATAATAAAAATCTCCATTGTTTTTTAGCCAATGGAGATTTTTTACTAATTAAGCATTAAATGGATTATTCAAATTACCAAGTATAGCCCAGTTTAAATGCGGCATATTTTTGAGTAGTAATATCAGACCCTTTAAGCATACCCACT
Source organism: uncultured Haemophilus sp. (assembly GCA_902481695.1). Classification (GTDB taxonomy): domain Bacteria; phylum Pseudomonadota; class Gammaproteobacteria; order Enterobacterales; family Pasteurellaceae; genus Haemophilus_D. The sequence goes on from CABSXY010000032.1 coordinate 8,539, forward strand.
TGTGCGCTAACTTGCCATTGATTGAATTGAGCTGCAAGTCCTGCCTCGTGGTTGAAATAACGTCCAAATTGTTGTTGCATACCGATATTATTTACTAATAATGCACCGTTTACAGCCATTTTACGTTGTGTTGCATCATTATAGTAAGATGCAACGCTTGGTGTTAATTTTACACCTGCTACATCAAAGGTTTTGCTTAACGCTAAACCTGCACGGTAAGTCATTAGATTTAATGCTTTGCTTTCAACTTTTGCTTCAGCGAGATGATAATTCGCTTTGGATAAACGGTTATAACGTACACCAATAGATGGTTGAACGTTTACACCCCAATCCCATTGGATGCCAGCATTTACCCCAGCGCTAAATAAGCTGCGGTGGAATACATTGTTTTTACCATCAAAATCAATGGTATTACGGCTGCGGCCATAACCTAGGTCAAAGCTAGCAAATACGCCATTGTTCCAATTACCTTTTACATAAGTGCTTAAAGCTGTTAGGCGATTTTTACCACTCACGTTTTCAGCAAATGTGTTGTTTGCACGAGAATGTGATAGCACTGCACCAACTCGTACATTATCATTTACATTATTTGCCACACCGATTTGGGTCATTGTTAAGCTTTGTTTGTATGGGCGATAGAAATCAGAATGATAGTTCTGTTTCGTTGATTCAGTATTTGCCCATACATTCGAATTATCTTGACTTAATAAATGACGATCAAGATTACGTGCGATTTGTAACGCTACATTTACGTTAGCCGACATTTCAGATAATGCAGTATTAGAATAACGACTCACTAATGCAGATTGAGGTTTGTTGTTTTCTAAATTTGCTTGTGTAGCTAACATTTCAGCGACTTTAGCATTGGTGCTTTCTGAATTTTTTGATTCATTTTCTGCTAAGAATTGCTCGATTTCAGATAAACTTTCATAGTTGTTTTCTAAACTCGTTAACACTTCTTTAGATGCGTTTTCTACCGCTTCTTTCGCATAAGCAATAGCTTGAGCATCACCATCATTCGTCGCTAATGCAAGTGCTTTTTCTGCATTTTCTAAACGTTGAATCGCAATATCTAACTCATTTTCAAAGCGAGTTAAATCACTTGTATTTGCAATTCTCAACACTTTAGAACAAACAGCATGGCTAACGCCTTGTGCCTCACACAACTCGCGAGCTTTATCAACATTGCCTTTTCGTGGGGCTTTACTTGCTTCTAAGCTAGTAATATCTTGACGCAATTTTGCCACTAAATTCGTTGCATTTGTTTGCGTTTTTAATAATTCAGCCGCAACATTTTTTGCTGTAGATAAACGATTGTTTTGCTGCTTCAATGTATTAATTAATTGAGTATATTGGCGATATAAATGGTTGCGTTTTGCCTTTTGATTTTGGCTTACCGCATTATATTGATCTACCACATTTTTCAATTTTGCATCTGTTTGATTAACGGTATTTTGCAGTCTATTCACTTCAGCATTTTTAGCATCAGTTTGTCTTTTAGCTCGTTCATATTGCGCATTTAAACTGTTAAGCTCACGTTGTTTTGCCTTAATTTGACGCTGTACAGCCTCATACTCTTCTCGACTGAGCTCTTGAGTTTGTGTGCTCGCACCGTGGTTTACTTGCGCATCACGTAATGGGTTATAAAGACGATAGTCATTATTGTTATTCGCTAAAATATAACGATAAGCCCCAAGATCCACATAGCCGTTTTCTAATGTGAAACGAGCGTTCGCATTATTTTGTCCCGGATTGTTTAATTTCACTAAACTTAATGGGCTGATTTCATTTGGTTCAGCACCCGTGTTTTTTAATGAAAGTTGGAATGCACCATTCGCTAAACCATTGACAACGATATGATCACCACGGCGCTCAGCTACATTCGTTAAGAAGCGGAAAGAACCAGTACCAGTTAAATTACCATTAATGGTTAATTCATTAAAATCGATGTTGCCTTTATGGTTATTCCCAATTTCATCATAGCGCTGATTTAATGTAATTAGGCTGTTTGAAAGCGCTAAATTACCCACGTTGCTGTTGCCAGTTAATGTCCATTGGCTTTCTGGTTTCAAGGTTACTTGTGTTTGTTTATCTGCGTTAATGCGACCAACCAAATGTGCTTTTCCTAATTGGAATTGACTTTGGTTTTGTAAATTCACATTACCCGTTACTTTAGTCGTTGGTAATTGGTTGAATACCGACTGACTTAATACTGCGTTGTTTTCGCACTTAGTTTCACCTGTATGAGTTGAGCGCATACAGTTTTTCGATTCACCTTGAACAAAGCCTAATTTAATTTGACCTTGATCTTTAGCATTGAAATTACCGTTTAATTGAGAAACATTACGCCCGCTTTCAAGTTTTGCATTACCAACGACGTTAAATTCACGTGCGGTAAATTGACGGTCAGTCCATTCATTTTCTCTTACCACTTCTTTATTTTTTAGATAATCGTAAGCGTGTGCGACAGGCACACCAGAAAGAACAACACTGCCTTTTTCAACGTTTAGGCTACCATTTAAATTTGCCCCACCGTTCAGTAATAACAAGTTATTGGAATTACTTGGGTTAAAGGTTACATTTAATCCACCGTTTGGACGGCTGCTATCAGTTTCGCCTAATGTACCGCTGAATGTAGCCATGGAATGCGCCGCACTCATTTTTTTGATGGCTTCAGCTTTGTTGCTGCTTAAGAATTCCCAATCATTACTTGAGTTTTGATCAAGAGGGAAGTATTGATTTGGGTTACCGTTTGGTTTTAAGCGGAAATAATCAGTACGGTTATATCTATGTGTATTAACGTATTCATAAATACCCAATGCCGTTTCAGGTTTCTTACTCCAATTTACCCACTCTAATTCACTTTCAGCTAAATCTTTGCCGATAGTAATAGAAGCAGTCTTATTTTTGTTATGGTTGACAATTTTTGCACCATCATCTGCGTTTTGAATATAGTTAAAGCTGAGTGCATTACCATTAAGATCTAAACGACCACCACGGAAACCAAAGTAGATATTATTTGGATTAACTTGTTTATCATTAGCCAGTACGACTGTACCTCGACCGCTTGCGAGCCCAACCTGATTAAAGGCTTGTTGCTGACCATTTTCTGCTTTTTGGTCTAAAATAACCGTACCTTCACCTACGCTAATATCACCAAGGTTTTTACCTTTACCATTAACTAATAATGTACCTGTACCTAGTTTAGATAAACGATCACCTTGTGGATTTTTCACCTGCCAGTTTACGGTTTTGTTGTCATTGACCACAACGCCAGCGCCTGTCCAAGAATCGTTGTTGTTAATCGCTCGAACCGCCATATTGTTATTAAAATAAAGCGCACCAGCACCTTGGTTAATAGTATTTTCTAATATAAGTTCGCTATTTTCTTTACCACTAAAGTGTACCGTTTTACCATTCGCAAGAGATGGTCGTTCTCTATCGTTATCAAGATATCTTTTAGCTGGGTCTGCTAATTTTAATTTTGAGCTTGAAGCACCTTCACCTTTCCAATAAGTTTCTTGAACATTGACACGGAAATCAATTTCATCATCTTTAACGGCACTCGCCATATACTGGTCTTGTGCAACAATATAATTATTGCGAGAATCGCCCTCACCATAATGTTCAACAAGGTTACCTGCTAATTCCCAACGTTTATCTTTAGTATCATAGACAAATAATGGTGAGCCACTATCACCAGGTAAACCGTAAGTAGATAAGCCATCATTAAAAAGATTGCCATCAAATTGGGTTTTTGAAGAATTAGAACTCACAGGACGCATTGGCGTACCACCAATCAAATATTGGTAATGGTATGCTACATCACTATTTTGACCATATTGGTTACGAGATTTTTGAGTACCAGAGCCTACACGCACAAAATAAGAATAACGTGATTTATCTAACAATCCATTTTGGCGAGATTCAGCAACATTAACTGGAATTGGTGCTACTTCAGTCACAAGTTTATGAAAACGAGGTGTTTGGAAGTCAAGCTGCGGGTGATTGTTTTGATCAACCACTAAGTAATTGAAGTGATGATTGTCAGGATTATTGCCATCTTCACCATATTGAGCATCTCCATAGCCTTCTGAGTTTCTAATGTGCGATACACTCGTTGCGTATTGTGGGTGAAAAAGGGTGTAGGTGCCTTTACGACGGTTTGTTACCGCAAGATCAGGCATTGGCACATTTGGTAACATGGTACCAACGTACTGCCCTTGTTTATTATAAATATTAACGTTGGACGCTCCTTGACGGAAAGCCCCTTTATTTTCAGCAAAATCACGGAAATATTGATAATCGACATCGTTACGAACGATAGCGGCTTGTGCTGATGCACAAATAACAGAGACCGCCACAGCCGCAAGGGTTGGGCGAAGTAGTTTGATTTTATTCATGTAAAATTACCTTAAGGTTTAAAAAGTTATTTATATTTATCTTTAAAAATGTTTATTGAGAGCTTTATATGACCTTATTCCTATTTTGGCATTACACTAATTAAGTGGTCCAACCTCTATTAAACGGCAAGATTATAACATTAAATGTGGGGTTATTGTAAATACCTGATTATAT
>CABSXY010000033.1 GCA_902481695.1 uncultured Haemophilus sp.
TTTTTTTTTTCAAGCAGAAGACGGCATACGAGATCGTGATGTGACTGGAGTTCAGACGTGTGCTCTTCCGATCTGGTATTCGTGTTGGCTTGTGTTTTTGAAAACACACTTTCTCGTACCCGCTTTATGTTAACAGGACGTTTAACCGTGGTCGGCTTCGGCATTTCTGTGTTGGCGTTTGTATTTTACTTCACTGGGTTGTAAGGAGGACAAATATGGAACGTTTAGCTCTGATTACAATCATTTTACCTTTCGTAGGGGCGTTTATTGTTGGCTTGAACAAAAAACATTTTGCTCAAATTGCCACCGTATTTGCTGCGCTTGCTACGTTAGGCACCATGTTAGTCGCCGGGCAATGGTTTGCTGATGGCCATCAAAGCGTCACTTATGACATTGTCGCGTTTGATAAAACCGCGATCTTTGGTGTAACGCTTGATGCAGTCAGTACATTAATTGCCTTTGCCGTTGTGGCATTAGGTTTCTTAATCTGCTTATATTCTTGTGGTTACTTAACCGATAAAAACCGTGAACACCCACATAATGGGTTACCACGTTTTTATGCATTCTTGCTCATCTTTATCGGTGCCATGGCGGGCTTGGTGTATTCCTCAACTTTAGCAGGACAATTATTGTTCTTCGAAATTACTGGGGGATGTTCTTGGGCATTAATCAGTTATTACCAAACACCAAAAGCTCAAGCAGCCGCAATGAAAGCCTTGATTATCACCCACGTGGGGGCAATTGGGTTATATATTGCCGCAGCCTATTTATTCAGCCAATCAGGTACTTTCTCTATCACTGCGTTAGAACATTTAGATCCGAGTGCGAAAACCATTGTGCTATTTGGTGTGATGTTTGCTGCGTGGGGTAAATCAGCACAATTACCAATGCAAATTTGGTTGCCGAATGCGATGGAAGCACCAACACCGGTGAGTGCGTATTTGCACGCCGCATCAATGGTTAAAGTGGGGGTGTATATCTTCGCGCGTTCAGTTATGTCTGCTGGTGAGATTCCACATATTGTGGGAGAAGTCGGCATCATCATGGCGATGATTACCTTAATTTACGGCTTCTTAATGTACTTGCCACAAACTGACTTAAAACGTTTATTGGCGTATTCAACCATTACCCAACTGTCTTATATTTTCATTGGGATTTCTCTTGCTGCATTAGGTTCTAAATTGGCCTTTGTTGCAGCGATTAGCTACATCTTCAACCATGCTTTCGCGAAAAGCTTATTCTTCTTGGTCGCGGGTTCATTAAGTTATGCGACAGGAACTCGTTCTATGCCATTACTACAAGGCATTATGCGTACAATGCCAGTGGTCGGTGCAGGATTTGGCGTAGCAGCATTAGCGATTGCTGGAGTGCCACCGTTTAACGGATTCTTCAGTAAATATCCATTATTTGCGGCCGGATTTGAATTAGGCCATGAATATGGCTGGATTACTTGGTTAATGGTGCTTGCTTTAGTTGAATCTACCGCGACATTCGTATGGTTGTTGTATAAATTCGGACAATGTGTCATCGGTAAACCATCAGAAGCAGTGGCTGAAGCACAACCAATTACATTTTCAATGAGTATCGTATTAGTGATTCTCATGGTGATGTCTGTATGTTCTAGCTTCATTGCAGCATACTGGCTAGGTTTGGCTGGTTAGGTTAAGGAGGAATCTATGTTAATGATAAATGGACTTGCGTGTTTACTCATTATTACCTCTCTTTGCGTAATTATGGTTCGAACCGCCAAAAAAGCTGCGTTATTTTATAGTTTGCAATCATTGGTATTGGTATTACTGTTTGTTTATCTTGCCAATGAAATGCAAGCCCATGAACTTTATATGTGGTCAATTAGCGCATTTATTACCAAAGTGGTTTTGGTGCCAGCAATTTTAATCTATGCGATGAAAAAAGTTGATGAAAGTCAAACTCCAGCTGGAATAAATGTCGCTTGGTTGATCCCGATCACAGCAGTGATAGTTACATTGTGCTACTTTGTTGTTGTCCCAATCGATTTACCGTTGGTTGCACATCTTAAACCGGCATTATCAGTGTCATTAAGTCACTTCTTATTAGGTTTAGTATGCATTGTTAGCCAACGCAATATCGTAAAACAAGTATTCGGTTATTGTTTGATGGAAAACGGTTCTCATCTCACATTAGCCTTATTGGCAAATAAAGCACCTGAGTTAGTGGAAATCGGAATTGCCACAGATGCTATCTTTGCCGTCATCATAATGGTGGTGTTGGTAAACAAAATTTACCGTACATTCCATTCATTAGATGCAAAACAACTTATGAGTTTGAAGGGGTAACGCTATGTATGAACAATGGATAATCGCGTTATTAATCGCACCTTTAGCAATATCACTTGCCAGTTTCGCTTGTGGCGTGACAAAAGCACGGACAATTTGTACCGCACTTCATGTTACAGGCCTTATCTTAATGTTTGTTTTCTCATTGCAAGTTATCACTGGTGTGCTTACACAGGGTGAAATCAACTGCTTTGGAAACTGGATTCATGTTGACAGTTTGTCAGCCATCTTCTTAGCTTTAATCAGCGTTGTTGGTGGTTTGGCTGGTGTTTATTCTATTGCTTATATCAATCGTGAATTTAACGAAGGTCATGTTGATCTTAAGACTTATTGCAATTACTACGGATTTTTACATCTTTTCTTCTTTACGATGATTCTATCCGTAACAACCAATAACTTAATTTTAATGTGGGCAGGTATTGAAGCAACCACCTTAAGTTCTGCTTTCTTGGTGGGAACCTATAAACAAAAAACCTCTCTTGAGGCGGCATGGAAATACATCATTATTTGCTCTGTTGGGGTAGCGTTCGGATTGTTTGGCACAATTTTAACGTTCTCTAATGGTACCAATCTTTTAGCTGAGCCTAGCCAAGCGATTTTCTGGACGGCAGTTAATCAACAAGCTGGTGAGTTAAATCATGGATTGATGTATCTTGCCTTTGCATTCATCTTGGTTGGTTTTGGTACCAAGTGCGGTCTATTTCCAATGCATACTTGGTTACCAGATGCACACAGTGAGGCGCCAAGTCCTGTCAGTGCGGTACTTTCTGCAGTGTTATTGAACTGTGCTATGTTAGTGGTATTGCGTTATTACATTTTAGTTTCTAAAGCAGTAGGAGCTGATTATCCGCAAACCTTAATGTTGGTATTTGGCTTGCTTTCTACTGGTATCGCTTCCTTCTTTATTATCATGCAACATGATATTAAACGTAAATTAGCGTATCACAGTATTGAAAACATGGGCTTAATTAGCTTCGCCTTTGGCTTGGGCGGTCCAGTTGGCGCCTTTGCTGGATTATTGCATACCATCACTCACAGTTTGGCAAAAGCCTTATTATTCTGTGCTTCTGGTAACATTTTATTGAAATACAAAACCCGTGATATGAATCAAGTACGTGGTTTATGGCGTGTGGCACCAATGACAGCGGTATTATTTGCTGGAGGTGCATTAGCACTAGGTGGTATTCCGCCATTTAACGTGTTTGTCAGTGAATTCAGTATTGCGGTTGCCGGTATTTACGCAGGTAAAACTTGGTTAATGGTATTCTGTTTAATTTTACTCACTATTGTGTTAGCGGGATTGTCTTTAATGGTATTAAAAACCGTATTAGGCAAACAGCCGGATAATGTTGAAGTGGGGGATGTGAACAAAGTTTCACTCGTGGCGATGGCAATTTTATTGTTATTCATGTTTATTATGGGTATTCATATTGCCGAACCAATTTTGCAGTTATTAAAAAGTGCGGTCGGAATTGTACTCGGATCTGAACAAGTGTCTTTTGGTGAAATGTTAGTTTTACCTTGGCAAAGTTTAGCGCAATGATCGACAGGAGGATAAATATATGGAATTAACTAAAAATACATCAGTCGATCCAGCCAAAATGATTGGCAAAAATTACATTGAAGCAGTCAATGCAAAATTTCCAAATACCATTTTGGATGAGGAGTGGTCAACACCAAATCAGGTTACCCTTACCATTAAAACCAATATGTTACCTGATGTTGTTGAATACCTTTATTATCAACATGAAGGTTGGTTACCGCTGGTATTCGGGAATGATGAGCGTTCAATTCATGGTAACTATGCGGTGTACTACGTGCTTTCCATGGAAGGGGAAGTGAAAACTTTTATCACCATTAAAGCCTTAGTTGATCCTGTGAGCTTAGAATTTCCGTCTGTGACACCAAAAGTCAAAGCGGCTGTTTGGGGAGAGCGTGAATTATTTGACATGTATGGTTTGAAAGCCGTCGGTTTACCAGACCAACGCCGCTTAGTGTTGCCAGATGATTGGCCGGATGATCTTTATCCATTACGTAAAGACTCAATGGATTATCGTTTACGTCCCGATCCGACAACCGCGACAGAAACATACGAATTTATTAACGAAAAAGGCGAAGCACGTATCGTGCCACTTGGCCCGTTACATATCACTTCCGATGAACCTGGACACTTCCGTTTGTTCGTGGATGGGGAAGATATCATTGATGCGGACTATCGTTTGTTCTATGTGCACCGTGGTATGGAAAAATTGGCGGAAACCCGTATGGATTACGACCAAGTTAACTTCCTGGCTGACCGTGTATGTGGGATTTGTGGCTTCACACATAGTGTGGCCTATGCTAATTCCGTCGAAAGTGCTTTGGGGATTCAAATTCCAAAACGCGCTGAATGGATTCGTGCGATTTTATTAGAAGTAGAACGTTTACACAGTCACTTATTAAATTTAGGTCTATCTAGCCACTTTACTGGCTTTGATACTGGCTTTATGCAATTCTTCCGTGTTCGTGAGAAATCCATGACTTTGGCTGAAGTGCTAACTGGTGCACGTAAAACCTATGGTATTAACCTGATTGGTGGTGTGCGTCGTGATATGTTGAAACATCAGCGTGAGCAATGTATCAAGCTTATCGGTGAAATGCGTGAAGAACTCAAAACCTTAACCGATATTTTATTAAATACACCGAATATGGAACAACGTACGGTAGGTGTCGGTGTCTTGGCAAAAGATATCGCTCGTGATTTCAGTCCTGTAGGACCAATGATTCGTGGTTCTGGTTTTGCTCGCGATGTGCGTAAAGTGCACCCATTCTCCGGTTATGGCGATATTCCTTTCAATCTCTTCACAGAAGCCAATGGTGACGTATTATCCCGTGTGAAAGTGCGGATTAATGAAGTGTTTGAATCCATGAATATCATTGATTATATGGTGGATAATTTACCGAGTGGCGAAATCTTAAAAGAAGGTTTCAATTATACGCCTGGACGTTTTGCTTTAGGGATTACCGAAGCACCACGTGGCGAAGATATTCACTGGTCAATGCTAGGCGATAACCAAAAACTTTTCCGTTGGCGTTGTCGTGCAGCGACTTATGCTAACTGGCCAACCTTACGCTATATGTTGCGTGGCAATACAGTGTCTGATGCGCCACTTATTATTGGTAGCCTTGACCCTTGCTATTCTTGTACAGACCGCGTTACTGTGGTGGATGTGCGTAAACGCAAAGCGAAAACCGTAGATTATAAAGAGATTGAACGCTACGGTATCGAACGTAAAAATTCACCATTGAAATAGGGGAGGCGGAAAATGTTTAAATTACTAAAAACGGTATTTAAAGCAGGTGATGTCACCACCAAATATCCGTTCAAACCTTATGAAGTCGATGATGATTTTAGAGGAAAACCAGAACTTAATTCTGATCAATGTATTGTCTGCGCGGCTTGTACCATTGCCTGTCCAGCCAATGCATTAACGATGAGAACGGATCCCGTTACAGGCGAACGTACATGGTCGTTATTCCTTGGTCGTTGTATTTTCTGCGGTCGTTGCGAGGAGGTTTGTCCAACTAAGGCGATTCGATTATCGCAAGATTTTGAATTATCAGTGACCAATAAACAGGATCTTTTCCAAGAAACGACCTTTGCGACAGTCGCTTGTCAGGAATGTGGTAAACCGTTTATTTCTTATAAAGAACTGAATTACACCATCGATTTATTCAAACAAACTTTGGATAATCCAGAATTAGTGAAACGAAAATTGGCGGAATTACATACCTGTCCGGTTTGCAAACGTCAACATAGTTTAGAAAAAACCGCAAATATGGAATCCAATATGCGGATGAAATTGATCGACTTTAAGGAGCCAGTTCGCTTGAATTTCAAAAAAGCAATCGAACAGCGTGAGGAAAGTGCGGTTGATTTACCTAAAGTTTTAGCAGGAGGCGAAAGACGATGAACACTCAAATTCCAATGCCGGTTAATGGTATATCAACACCGTTTAGTATTGATGAAAATATAGCCAAAATGAAACAAACATTGCTGAAAGATATTCAACGTTCAGCTTACGTTTACCGTGTGGACTGCGGCGGTTGTAATGGGTGTGAAATCGAGATTTTCAGTACTATTACGCCAACATTTGATGCGGAACGTTTTGGTATTAAAGTGGTGGCTTCACCTCGCCATGCGGACATTCTCTTGTTCACAGGTGCGGTTACCCGTGCGATGCGTACACCAGCCATGCGTGCTTACCAAGCTGCGCCGGATCCAAAAATCTGTATTGCTTACGGGGCTTGCGGTTGCGGCGGCGGTATTTTCCACGATCTCTATTGTGTTTGGGGCGGTAGTGATCAAATTGTGCCAATTGATGTGTATATCCCTGGCTGTCCTCCAACCCCTGCCGCCACCATTTATGGATTCGCGGTAGCACTTGGTTTGCTTGATCAAAAGCTTAAAGGTAAACAAGAAAAAGCTGATCCTAACGCAGAAGCTAAATTACGTTTCCCAACTATTCCGTTGGATTTGCGTATTAGCCTTGAACGTGAAGCACGTCGTCTTGCCGGTTATCGTCAAGGCGGTAACATCGCTAACCAATTTATGGCAATGATGGCAGAAAATGACAAGGTGCCATTTGGTGTACGTTTAGGTGAATACCTAGAACGCGAAGCCGATCCGCGTTTAAGCGAAATCGTCAATCGTTTGCATGCGATTAGTATGCCGTTTTCGGGATAGTTAATTATGGGGCAAGTGATTGCCCCCTATAAAAATGGGAATGTTATGACAACGAAAGTCTTTTTCTATTTATTAAACGAACGTTTCGTCGAAAACGATGAACAAGTGCCATAGCAAGCAAAACAGGTGATGTATTACTCTTTGGCGATTGGTCACCATGTTGGCGTAATTGATTGTTTTAAAAAATTACTGGTTTGTGACTACGATGCTTATCAACGTTTTGTAGATAGCTTTCCAGAAGGGGATGCTAAACGTAAATTTGCCGGCTTAATGCGATTCGGTGAAATAGTGATTGATTCCAGCCATGTGAATTTATTGGCGAAAGCAATGGATGAAAATAAAGCCAATTTCACCCCAGAACATCAAGAGTGGGTCGAAATCCTCATGGATACGTTAGCATCAATTCAGCGTGAACCTGTGCTGTATATTATGGTGAACCGTCGTGTCGTATAATGTGATTTTAACCGTTGGCAACAGCATGATGGGCGATGATGGCGCTGGGCCTTATCTCTATCAATTATTGAGTGAAAATCCATTGCCAAAGTGGACCGCACTTGATGGTGGTTCAGCACCGGAAAATGTTGCTCATATTGTGCGAGACATGAAACCCGATTTGCTTTTAATTTTCGATGCGGCTGATATGGAATTAGCGCCAGGTAAAATCCGAATCATTGAAAAAGAGAGCATTGCTGAAATGTTTTTCATGAGTACGCATAATATGCCGCTCAATTACCTCATTGAACAACTGGAACAGGATATTAAACAAATTGTTTTTGTGGGGCTTCAACCTGATCTGGTTTCCTTTGGTTTTCCAATGTTGGATCGCGTAAAAGTGTAGGTGCAATTTTTGTATACCTTTTTGAAAGAAGGACGATCTCTTATAGAGAATCCTGTTTTGTAACAAAGTGGGGGTGATTTTCTAAACATATTTTAAAAATATTACGAAAACCTGTTTTATATCAATAAATCCATGTTTTTTGTAAGACTATAAGCTGATTTTGGGTGTAATATATACCCAGAATTAATTATTCTAATTCTGTTCTCTAACCTCGTGTTGTATCTAAAATAAGGACGTTACTATGGCTATTAAAAAAGTAATTACCGTATGTCCGTATTGTGCCTCAGGTTGTAAAATCCATCTTTTGGTGGAAAACAACAAAATTGTGGGAGCTGAAGGTGCAAACGGCAAGACAAACGAAGGGGAGTTATGCCTAAAAGGATATTATGGCTGGGACTTTGTGCATGACACAAAAATCCTGACTCCTCGCCTAACTCAACCGATGATCCGCTACAAACGTGGCGAACCATTCACACCAGTGAGCTGGGAAGAAGCGATTTCTTACACAGCAAAACGTCTCAGTGAAATCAAAGAAAAGTACGGTAACGAATCAATTATGGTAACGGGCTCTTCCCGTGGACCAGGTAACGAAGTGAACTTCGTTATGCAAAAATTCGCCCGTGCGGTATTAGGAAATAACAACATTGACTGTTGTGCGCGCGTGTGACACGGCCCTTCTGTAACAGGTCTGCTCAAATCGGTCGGTAACGGCGCAATGTCCAACTCAATTGTTGAGATTGAAGATACCAAATGCGTATTTATTTTTGGCTATAATGCCTCCACTTCACACCCTATTGTGGCGCGTCGGATTAACCACGCCAAAGCAAAAGGGGCGAAAGTTATTGTTTGTGACCCTCGTAAAATCGAAACAGCCCGTATTGCGGATATTTATGCGCCGCTTGCTAACGGGTCTAACGTAGCATTCTTGAATGCGATGATGAATGTGATTTTAGAAGAAGGATTACAAGATCAAAAATTTATTGATGAACACACCGAAAACTTCGATGCGTTCTATGAAACCGTGAAAGCTTATACACCGGAATCCACTCAACACATCACAGGTATTGAACCTGAGATGTTGCGTGAAATTGCCCGCACTTATGCGAAAGCGGAAACTGCTACTATCTTATGGGGTATGGGCGTTTGCCAATTCCGTCAAGGTGTAGAAACCGTACGTGCGTTAGCAAGCTTGGCAATGCTTACCGGTAACTTAGGTAAACCAAATGTTGGTGTAAACCCAGTGCGTGGTCAAAACAACGTACAGGGTGCGTGCGATATGGGTGCGTTATTCAACACATTACCGGGCTATCAAAGTTTTGCTGACCCGGAAATTAATGCAAAATTTGCGAAAGCTTGGGGCGTACCGTCTATTCCAAGCAAACCAGGTGTACCGTTGAGTGAAGTGCCTGAAGCGATCATGGAAGATAAAATTAAAGCATTCTATATCATGGGTGAAGATACATTACAAACTGAGCCTGATATTAATGCGGTTAAAAAAGCCTTCGAGAAAGTTGAACTTCTCATCGTTCAAGATATCTTCATGACTCAAACAGCCGCAGAAGCAGATATTTTATTACCTGCGACTTCTTGTGCTGAACATGAAGGTGTATATAGTGCTGCTGACCGTGGTTTCCAACGTTTCTATAAAGCGGTTGAACCAACAGGCGATGTCAAGGATGACTGGGTAATCATTAGCGAAATTGCGACGGCAATGGGCTACCCAATGCACTATAACAATACCAAAGAAATTTGGGATGAACTTCGTTCACTTTGCCCAATTTACAAAGGGGCAACCTACGAAAAAATGGAAGGCATGGGTTATATCCAATGGCCATGTACTGACGAAGGTCCTGAAGATCAAGGTACGCAATATTTGTATAAAGGCCAAATCTTCGACCGTCCAAACGGCAAAGCTGAATTCTTTGCTTGCGACTGGGAACCACCGATGGAAGATCTCTCTGAAGAATTCCCATTGGTACTTTCTACCGTACGTGAAGTTGGTCACTATTCCTGCCGTTCTATGACTGGTAACTGCCGAGCACTTGCGGCACTTGCTGATGAACCAGGATTCGTACAAATGAACGATCAAGATGCCAAAGAATTAGGCATTAAAAACAACGACTTGGTTTGGATTGCATCATCACGCGGCAAAGTTATTTCTCGCGCAGATGTTAGCACTCGTACCAACAAAGGCGCTTGTTATATGACCTATCAATGGTGGATCGGTAAATGTAACGAATTAACCGCTGAACATTTGAACCCGGGTTCTAGAACGCCGGAATACAAATACAGCGCGGTTCGTATTGATAAAATCGAAGACCAAGCCTGGGCTGAACGCTATGTGGTAACTGAATATGCGAAATTAAAAAATCGCCTAAAAGAAACCGCACTTGTGGCTTGATTAGCGTCATAAATGAATGACGGGCGAACTTAAATGGTTCGCCCGTTTTTTATTGAATTATTTTATCATGCATTATGAGCACATTCAGCCATTGTTGTCTCTGGCTAAAGACAAACAGGAATCGGCGAGTGTTTCACTAAAGCGTAAATCATGTGAGGCAATGAGCATCGGTAACTGTAATTCGCGTAAAAGTGCGGTCAGTTTGGCGATGTTTTTTACATCCAGTCCATTAGTTGGCTCATCTAATAACAATACTTTTGGCTGCATCGCCAGTACGCCAGCCAGTGCAGTAAAATTCTGTTCACCGCCAGATAAGGTATTTACAGAGCGATCTTTTAACCCAACAATATTCAGACGCTCCAATTGTTGTAATGCAATTTGATAGGCTTCATCTCTGTTCAATCCTTGATTAAGTGGACCAAAGGCCACATCATCAAGTACGGTTGGACCGAAAAGTTGATCGCCTGCATGTTGGAAACAGATACCAATCTTTCCACGTAACGATACAAAATCCTTTTCTTGACGGCAGGTGTTATCAAACCAGCGAATTTCCCCTTGTTGATAAGGGATGAATCCTAATAGGCAATGTAATAGGGTGGATTTTCCACAACCAATATCGCTTTGTAAAAAAAGGCGGTGACCTTCAGGGAGTTCAAAAGAAAGGTTATCAATAATCACACGCTGCTCGCGCATGATCTGTAATTGTTTGACTTCAAGGACGTTCATCAAGATTTATCCTGTGTTTTTTTCACATCATGCAGCTGAAAGCCACGAGCTTTTAGTGCCATTTCTGTTTTTTCTGCTTTAACGAGTGCATGAATTAATAATAGGGCGACACGCTGCGCCGCGATAAATAAGGTTCTGCCATTAAGTTTTGGTTGGTAGCCACGTGCTCGCATTGCCATATCCATCTTTTTATGTACTTCACTGAACACGGAAATATAGCGCACAGTGAGAACAAATAGGTGAAGTAGTTTTTCAGGCAATGGCAAACGACATAATGCTTGCAATAGAAGACTCTCGTTCATATCAATTAACAAGAGGCGAGTTAAACTTAAAATCAAATTAAAACGTAGCGTGATGAGCAGCGCGAGCTGAATACCCATTGGATTTAATGCTAAGCCTTGCTCGGTGATTTTCCAGCTTAAGGTCAACCAAACGAGTAGCGTAAAGAGATTTAGTTTAAGCCAATATTTGAAATAACTGACAAGGGATTTTCGATAGCGTATTAGCGCAATAAGTAATCCGCCGAATACGATTAGATTAAGGATAATAAGCGCTGAAATATGTGTCATTGTGCTGACGATAAGTCCACACAAAAACACATAAATTAATCGTAAGTGCGGTTGAAAAATAGCAAGAAAATTCATTTCACCACACTGAGCGCTGTTGGATACATTTTGTTTAACAATAAGACCACACCAACACTGACGACACTGTCGATAATAAATACCGGAATATGTGATATCACAAGTAGCATGATCAGATCGCTGTAGGCTTTACCGCCATCTAGCGCTAAGACTAAAGAAGCAAGTAAGGCAGCACCACCAACACCGATTACACCAGCACCAATACCTGCTGCGATTTGAGTGCGACGGGAATTGTCATTTTCAAGTCTTTTTGCAAATAGCCAATGTACGAGAAGAGCGGGCAATGCCATCACGCATAAATTGACGCCGAGCACAGCGAATCCCCCGAAGGAAAAGAGCAGAGCTTGTAGTACTAATGCGATCAAAAAGGCAGGGAAAACGGCCCAGCCAAGAAACAGGCCGGCCATGCCGTTTAAGATGAGATGCACGCTACCAATGCCTACCGGTACATGAATGGTTCCAGCAACAAAAAAAGCAGCAGCAAACAATGCTGTTAGCGGCAATTGCTGCGAATTGAGTCGTTTAAGACCAATCATTACGCAGACTAATGCGATCGCTGCACCACCAAGCAATACGGGTGTATGCAACACACCTTCCGATAAATGCATATTATCTTTCCTTAGATTGCGACGCACGGGTCATCTTTGAGGCTCTAATCAATGCCCATAAGCCAAAAATACCAACAATATAGCCGATACCGCCAATAATATCGTGCAGGTAAATTTTGTCTTTTAATTTAGAAATATCTTCGCGGACCAACATCAATGCATTGTCACTGTTATTAGTGGTTTGCGCAGATACTCTGTTGGCAATAATTGAGGCACGATGTCCTTCTTCACCTTCTATCACTACTTTAATGGCACCTTCGGTAGTCGTATTGATCGGATAGGCAAATTGCCCATCGTGATCCGTTTTACCTTCCAATAGAGGGGAATCCTGGCCAGCTTGCAAAATCTCCATATAGGTTTCTGCTGCTGGGGTCATATCGGAATAATACGCTTTGCCAGAAACAGTGCGTCCATCATATTGTGCAAAAACATGCAAACTATGAGCCAATGCTGATGGTGCGCACAGCCAGGTGAAAAGTGCGGTTAAAAATACAACTCTTTTCATTATTTCGCATCAAAAGTCAGCATATATTCAACACTGCGTTCGGTATAGTCAGGGTTTTCTTTAACTGGCTCATCAAATTCAGCCCAAACTTTGTTATAACCCGCTTTAGGGGTAAATTGTGCGATACCTTTTTCATTGGTTAAGTTGAATGGGTGATCTTCGCCTAAACCCACTTTGATGCCTTGCACAGGTTTACCTTTTACTAACACGAGAATATCGAGAGGTTGTCCCGCTTTC
>CABSXY010000034.1 GCA_902481695.1 uncultured Haemophilus sp.
CGTTTAGCACCATTAACAGAAGTCCCAATACCAAGAACCAGTATGAGTAAAACAATAGCTAATAAGAAAACTTTTGCGTGCCACTTTTCCCATTGGGAAGAAGAAATCTGGAGAGTTAAATAGCAGGTTGCGAAAGAAAGCAAGACATAAACGGCATCACGTTTAGCAAAATAGAATGTATCATTAAATACACGTGCACTGTAAGGCATCGAAGCAGAAGTTACTGCTACCAAACCAATCAGCAATAGCACGACAAAAAGCCAAAACAATGCGCGATCGTAAAGTAATCCTTGCGGTGTCACTCTCGCCCATTGTTCATAATTTTGTTTAATTTTATTGATAAATTCCATTATTACCCTAATTCTTTAAGCTAATTTTGCTAAACGAGTAAACTCTTCACCTCGTTTTTCAAAAGAGGCAAACTGATCCAAACTTGCACAAGCAGGAGATAATAACACCATATCGCCTGATTTTAAATGCGGACGTAAAAATGAAATGGCTTGTTCCATAGTTTCAAACAAATGGCTTTGACTTGAAAGTGCCGCGAGTTGTTTGCCATCACGACCAAAGCAATAGGTTGAGATATGAGGTTGATTGATTAAATCAGCGAGTTCAGAAAAATCTGCACCTTTTCCATCACCACCTAATAAAAGGTGTAACGTACCCTCAACATATAAACCTGCTAATGCGGCAACGGTGCTACCTACATTAGTAGCTTTGGAGTCATTAATCCAACGAACGCCATTCGCTTGATGTGCTAATTGGAAACGATGGTCTAAGCCTTTAAATTGACGAAGTGTGGTACGAATTGCCTCTAAACTTATGCCTACTGCTTGCGCTAATGCTGTCGCTGCTAAAATATTCATGTAATTATGACGGCCAACTAAGGTCGCTTCATCACAAGGTAAAATCACTTCAGCTTTCGCCATTAAGTACTGTTTACCATTTTCGGTTTTTAACCAGTAATCCGCTTGATTTTCAGCAAAAGACACAACCTTCTTAGCTTGATTTTCACCTTCGCCAAAAGTGAGTTTATCTTCTAAATTTACTACCGCTGTTTCTGCATTGTGGTAAATACGTAATTTTGCTTGGCGATAATCTTCTAAATCAACATAGCGATCCATGTGATCTTCAGTCACATTAAGCACAGTCGCTGCAGCCGCTTTCAAACTGTAAGTGGTTTCAAGTTGGAAACTGGAAAGCTCTAATACATAAAGATCGCAATCTTCATTTAATAATGACAACGCAGGGATGCCAATGTTTCCACCCATGCCCACTTTTATTCCCGCAGCTTTAGCCATTTCATAGACTAATGTTGTCACGGTACTTTTACCGTTAGAGCCTGTAATCCCGACAATTGGCTTGGTGGCAGCTCGACAGAATAACTCAATATCCCCAATCACTTCCACACCCGCTGAAAGTGCGGTCTGAATTTCAGGTGTTTTTACCGCGAGTCCTGGGCTAATGACAATAATATCGCTTTCAAGTAACCATTGTTGATTTAGGCTACCTGTATGTAAGGGAACATTTTTAGGTAATTTCTCCGCGCCTGCCGGATGTTGACGTGTATCAATCACACGGATGTTTGCTTGTTGAGATTGAAGATATTCAACGCAAGAAAGGCCTGTTTTCCCAAGGCCTATAATGGTGATAGTTTTATTTTGATATAGAGTTGTCATGTTGTTTTTCTTCTCTCGTATTCTGGGATCACGCAGGGTGCAACAAGTGCACCCTACAAAAATTATCTTAGTTTGAGCGTTACAAGCCCCATCAACACCAACATCAAGGATATAATCCAAAACCGAATAATCACTCTTGGTTCTGGCCAACCTTTTAATTCAAAGTGATGATGAATCGGCGCCATTCTAAAAATACGTTGTTTTCTTAATTTGTAAGAACCCACTTGTAAAATTACAGACAAGGCTTCAACAACAAATACACCGCCCATAATCACTAATAAGAATTCTTGACGAACAAGGATGGCAACAACACCAAGTGCGCCACCAAGTGCAAGAGAGCCAACATCGCCCATAAAGACTTGAGCAGGATACGTGTTAAACCATAAGAATCCTAAGCCTGCGCCTACGATTGCAGTACAGAACACCACCACTTCAGAACTATGTTTGATGTAAGGAATATGTAAGTATTCTGCGAAATTAACGTTACCAGTCGCCCATGCAATTAAAGCAAATGCACCTGCGACTAACGCTGTTGGCATGATAGCGAGCCCATCTAAACCGTCAGTTAAGTTTACCGCATTACCTGTACCGACAATCACAAAGTAAGACAACACGATATAGAATAGACCTAATTGCGGCATGATATCTTTGAAGAATGGAATCACTAAACGAGTTGCATCGGTATCATGACCTAACCAATACAACCATATGATTGCTACTAATGCGACGACTGACATCCAGAAATATTTCCAACGTGCAATTAAACCATCTGTATTTTTACGCGTGATTTTACGGAAATCATCCACAAAGCCAATTGCACCATAGCCAAACAATACAAATAAGCAAATCCAGACGTAAGGATTCGTTAAGTTGGCCCATAATAACGTACTCACACCGATGGAGAATAAAATCATCACACCGCCCATAGTTGGGGTGCCTTTTTTCGCAAAGTGACTTTCAGGACCATCATTACGCACTTCTTGGCCAAATTTTAAAATTTGAAGGCGTTTGATCACTTTCGGACCAATCCATAAAGAAATGAAAAGTGCGGTTAATAATGCCAAAATCGCACGTACGGTAATATAGGAAATGGCATTAAATGCCGTTTCATAGCGAACTAAATATTCAGCAAGCCAAACTAACATAAGCTATCCTTTAATGAATAAATCGTCTCTTCCATTTTCATTGAGCGCGAGCCTTTCGCTAATACGACGACTTTTTGGTTTTCTTGTAATTTCTGTTTAATAATATCTAACGTATAAGCTGTCAATTCAGCTTTATCTGTAAAATGTTTTCCCAAAACAGCTTCAGAAATGACCGCACTTTCTGTTCCATAAGAAAGCACTAAATCTAATTTAGCTTGTTTTGCATGCTCGCCCACTTGTTGATGACATTTTAGACTATCCTCGCCTAATTCTTTCATATCGCCCACAAGTAGAATACGGAAAGCATCGTAACCTTTTAAAACATCAATCGCCGCTTGTAAAGAATCCACATTTGCATTGTAAGTATCATCTAATAGCAACAGATTTTCATTCACTTGAATTGGGAATAAGCGTCCTTTTACTTGGGAGCGATGTTCAAGTCCTGCTTTTACATCAGCCAGACTCGCGCCCACATTCATAGCAAGTGCGGTCGCTGCCAAAGCATTTTTTACATTATGCTCACCTAAATAAGGCAAATTAATCTCAATGCTACCTTTTGGGGAAACTAACATAAACGTTGAGCCATTAGGTGAATGTTCTACGTTTTCAGCTTTGTAATCGCCACCATTAAAATATTGAATGGCATGAGAGCCAATTTCTTTTTGCCACAATTCAATATAATTATGTTCGCTGTTAATAATGGCCATACCATTTGGGGTTAAACCGCGATAGATTTCACCTTTCGCACGCGCTACACCCTCAATTGAGCCAAAGCCTTCTAAATGTGCGGCTGCCACGTTATTCACTAATGCAGCTTCTGGCTGCGCAAGATGCGTGGTGTAATCAATTTCACCTTGATGATTGGCACCTAACTCAATAACAGCAAATTTATGTTGCTCTGTTAAGCGTAATAATGTGAGTGGTACGCCAATATCGTTGTTGAAATTACCATTAGTGAATAAAACTGCTTCTGGATTGCCCGATGTTTGTTGCAGAATGGATGCGGTCATCTCTTTCACTGTGGTTTTACCTGAAGAGCCTGTCATCGCTACGGTACGAGGATTAATTTTTTCACGTAACCATTTTGCTAATTGACCAAGGGCTAAACGCGTATCTGAAACAACTAATTGTGGTGTTGAAATGTTAGTGTTAGCTTTTTGCACAACTAAGGCTGTCGCACCTTGCTCAACGGCTTTATCTAAGTATTGATGTGCATCAAAATGCTCACCTTTTAATGCAAAGAAAAGCGAGTTGGATACAGTTTTGCGAGTATCAGTATTGATATTTTCAACAACGGCCTGCCCATCACCAATAAGATTGGCATTTAAAATTTGGGCAAGCTGTTGGGTAGTAAGTTTAATCATTATGTTTATTTTTTCGTTAAATAGGCTTCAGCCACTTCTTGATCAGAGAAATGAAGTGTTTTATCCCCAATGATCTGATAGTTTTCATGGCCTTTACCGGCAATCACGATCACGTCATCTTCAACGGCGTTCTCAATGGTAAATTTAATGGCTTCTTCACGATCTGGAATTACACCAACATCTTCCATTCGGCTAAAACCAGTGAGAATATCCGCTTCAATTTTATTTGGATCTTCTGTGCGTGGATTATCTTGAGTCACAATGACTAAATCAGCAAATTGCTCTGCCGCTTTTGCCATGAGTGGACGTTTACCTGCATCACGATCACCGCCACAACCAAAGATACACCAAAGGTTACCTTTGCAATGTTCACGGGCTGCATTTAAGGCTTTTTCTAATGCATCCGGAGTATGCGCATAATCAACGATAACGGTCGGTTTGCCTGCTTTTTTAATTAATTCCATTCTTCCATTTACTCCCTTTAACTGTGAAACCGTACGGATAAGATCATCGAAAGAATAACCTAAAGCCAATAAAACAGCCGTGGCTAACAACAGATTACTCACGTTAAAAGCGCCAATTAATGGGCTATGTAATGTGCCATTTCCCCAACTTGATGCAACATCAATGACTGCACCTTCATGAGTAAAACGAATTTGCGTAGCATAAAGCCATTGTTTAGATGTTGGATGGAAATCTGGGTGACAGCTGACTGCGATACCATTTGGTAATTCACTTAACCATGCAGCCCCAATTGGATCGTCAGCATTAAGAATTTGTAATTCGGGCGCTAAATCAATGAAAAAGCGTTTTTTAGCTTCTGCATACTTTTCCATTGTTTCGTGATAATCCAAATGATCGCGACTTAAATTGGTAAAAATAGCGGCTTTAAATTTGAGCGCTTCAACACGATGCTGAACTAAACCATGTGAAGACACTTCGATAGAAGCAAAATCTGTGCCTTTCTCTACAAAATTAGCCAGATTTTCTTGAACTTCAACAGCTGAACCTGTGGTATTTTTAGCTTCTTTGACTTGACCTAATAAACCATTGCCAATAGTGCCCATGACAGCTGCTTTATGACCTAACAGCGTAGCCCATTGAGCTAATAATTGAGAAACGGTGGTTTTACCGTTTGTTCCCGTGACTCCGACTAAAGTCAATTTTTCGGAAGGATTGCCATAAAATTGACCTGTCAATGCCGAAAGCTGAGCAGATAAATGATAGTAGCAAATCACTGGCACATTATTTTGCCATTGGATGCTCAAATGCTCGTTTTCTAAATCTGTTTCTAAAATAACCGCACTTGCACCAGAAGAAATGGCTTGAGGCACAAATTGACTCGCATCAAAACGATGTCCCTTTACTGCCACAAACAAATCACCTTGGGTCACTTTGCGGCTATCTAACACCATCGCCTTCACATTAATGTCTGAAAGCACTGGAAGATCAAAAAGTGCGGTCAATTTTTTCATTGTTTTGCCTTTTCTTAATTCATTTTTTCAAGTTTTTGATCGCTTAAGCGAACAGTGCGTCTTGCTGTTTTTTCTGTTGGTTCTGCATCTGGCGCAATACCATTTGCACGTAATGCATAGCCCATAATGCTTGAGAATACTGGCGCAGATACCGCACCACCATAGTACTGTCCTGCTTTCGGATCGTTAATCAAAATAACTAATGCATAACGTGGATCGCTAATTGGTGCGATACCCGCTGTAAATGCCACATATTTATTAACATAGTGACCATTTTCAATTTTACGCGCTGTACCGGTTTTCACGCCTACACGATACCCTTCAACCATCGCACGTTTATTTTTGATTGCCACTTTCTCTAACATACCCACGACGTCTTTCGTGATTTTTTCAGAGAAAACACGTTGACCAATAACCGGCGGATCAACTTTAGTGATAGAAAGTGGACGATAAATCCCGAAGCTACCTAGCGTTGCATAGGCGCGCGCAATTTGTAATGGTGTTGAAGTAATCCCATAACCATAGGCGACCGTAGCTCGCTCAATATCCGCCCAACGTTTACGGTTTGCATTTAATACCCCACGTTGTTCACCGATTAAGCCTAACTCAGTATCTTTACCTAAGCCTGCATTTTGGTAAGTTTCCATTAATGCTGAAGGTGGCATACGTAACGCAAGACGGCTCACACCACGGTTACTGGAGTTAATCAATATTTCAT
The DNA here is from genome assembly GCA_902481695.1 of uncultured Haemophilus sp. Lineage (GTDB taxonomy): Bacteria > Pseudomonadota > Gammaproteobacteria > Enterobacterales > Pasteurellaceae > Haemophilus_D. The sequence goes on from CABSXY010000034.1 coordinate 6,382, forward strand.
CTAAGGTTTGCTGTGGACGAGGTGCCACGTCGACAATTTCTTTACCACTTACGGTAAATGAACCTGTATTAATTACCTCATCACGTCTCACTGCGCCACGTTGAAGTGCGGTCAACACGACGAAAGGTTTTACGGTTGAACCTGGTTCAAAGGTATCGGTAATGGCACGGTTACGTTTTAACTCATCTTTTACATTAGCTAAGTTATTCGGATTGTAGGAAGGCGCGGTTGCCATGGCTAATACTTCACCCGTACGTACATCCACCAATACGGCTGTGCCTGATTCAGCTTTATTCTCTGTTACCGCTTTTTTGATTTCACGATACACCATGGATTGTAACTTTTCATCAATACTTAAGGTGACATCTTGTGCATCGTATTTTTTCTCATCGGCAATATGTTCAACCACATTACCACGTTTATCTTTACGAACAACACGCGCACCGTCTTTACCTACTAACATTGAGTTAAAGCTTGCCTCAACCCCTTCAATCCCTTTACCATCAATGTTGGTAAAGCCGATTAATTGGGCCGCCTCTTCTACACGAGGATAAAAACGACGTGGTTCAGTCTCTAATGAAATACCTTTAATTTTGAGATCACGAATATAATTCGCTTTGCTCGCTTCTACTTGGCGCGCTAAATACAAGAAGCCTGACTTGGCATTTTTCTCAATTTTTTTCACCAACTCTGCTGGTGTCATATTTAATTCGTTAGCAAGGGCTTTGATACGTTCTTTATCATCTAATGCATTTTCTTTTAGCATTAAACGCGGTTCTGCCACAATTGCACTCATCGGCACACTCACCGATAACAATTGGCCGTTACGATCTAAAATTGAACCACGAACAGAAAGGACGTCATCTTTACGTAATGAACGTTTGTCCGCTTCACCAGAAAGGGTTTCAGAATTAACAGATTGCACATAAGCAGCACGAGCCACTAATGCGCCTAATCCTAAGAAAATAAAACTTGTCGCAATAAGATAACGACCACGAAGGAAGCATTTCTCAAATACCATCTTCGGTTTATTTGGTTTTACTGACGCAGGTTGAGCCAATTTTCTAATTGTTTTCTTTGGCTTTCCTGGTTTCTTAGAGGAATTAAATCTAACCATTTTATTCAAAATCCCTATTCAAAAATAACCACTTCTTGTTCACTTTGAACACGTTGCATTTTTAATGTACCGATTGCAATGGATTCAACTCTTGTATTATCACTTTCGGTTGCTTCTTGTAATTGCAAATTGCGATATTCGTTTTCAAGGGCTTGGTGTTGTAATACCAACTGCCCGTTTTCAGAAATCAAGCCTCGTGTTTGATGAGTCATCCAAATCGTACCCATAGCAGAAGCTAAAATTAATAAAAGTAGGACGACAATCAATTTATTAGAAGAAAAAATATCTTCAACGAGAATATGTTGTAAAGGATAACGTTCGCTATTTTCTAACATCTTATTTCACCCTTTCCGCTATACGTAACACCGCGCTTCTTGAACGTGGATTCGCTGAAATTTCTGCCTCACTTGGCTGAATTGCCTTACCAATGATTTTTAATTTTTGATTACGTTGGATTTGATCTTCACGTAATGGTAAACCTCTCGGGATATCCTCACCTTTACTCTGTTTACGCATGAAATGTTTTACCATTCTATCCTCAAGTGAATGGAAACTGATAATCGATAAACGCCCTTCTGATGCCAACATATCTAATGCAGAATTTAATACACTTTCTAATTCATCTAATTCCGCATTAATATAAATTCGAATGGCTTGGAAACTACGTGTCGCTGGATGCTTATGTTTATCTTTAAACGGCACGGCTTGAGCGATTAATTCAGCAAGCTGAGAAGTACGACTTAAACATTCAGTGCCATTTTTGACCGCTCTTTTATTAAATTCTACGATGGCTGTAGCAATTCGTTTTGCAAAACGCTCTTCACCGAAGGTTTTTAACACCCAAGTTAAATCATCAACAGATACTTGTTTTAGCCACTCTGCCGCTGATAAACCTTGTGTGGTATCCATGCGCATATCTAACGGGCCATCTTTCATAAAACTGAAACCACGCTCGGCTTCATCCAGCTGTGGAGATGATACGCCTAAATCCAGCAAAATGCCGTCAATTTTACCAACTAAATCGAGTTTTTGACAGATATCTGGAATGTGTGAAAAGCTATTATGTTCAATATGAAAACGAGGGTCTTGAATTTTTTCAGCTTCAGCAATCGCACGTGGATCACGATCAACGGCAATTAAACGACCATTTTCAGAAAGTTGGGAAAGAATAAGACGAGAATGACCACCACGACCAAAGGTACCATCAATATAAATTCCGTTTTCTTTCAACGCCAAACCATTCACCGCTTCGTGAAGCAAAACCGTGATATGTTCAGGTGCAGAAAAGGAATTTTGCGTAGTCATAAGTAAAAAGTAAACGTTAAATCAAAATCGATAAAGAAAAGATAGAGCGGCGCAAGCACCGCTTATCCTGCTAGTGCTGCTGTTCTATAATGACAGCATTTTTAGTTCTTCAGAAGATCCGAATTCAGCACTTGAGCCAATTTCGATATCTTCATCAATTTGTGCGTACCATTCAGTATCGCTCCAAATTTCAAATTTGTTCAACTGCCCGACCAACATTAAGCCTTTTTCTAATTTTGCGTATTGACGTAATGGGCCACTTAATAAGATACGACCTTGCGCATCCATTTCACATTCTGTGGCATAACCGAGCATAACACGTTGTAAACGGCGTTGATTTGGGTCAAAATTGGAAAGTGAAAGTAGTTTTTGTTCGATTTTTTCCCATTCATTTAAAGGATAAAGTAATAAACAAGGTTGACGAATATCAACGGTACAAACCATTTGACCTTGGTTCTTTTCCATGATTTCAGCACGATAACGCGTAGGAATCGCTACACGACCCTTCGCATCTAAATTTACCGCTGCTGCACCACGAAACATTTCTCTACCTTTAAACCTTTATTTTTAGAAAAAATTGGCAGAATTCTCCACAAAATTCCACTTTTCACCACTTTGTGTAAGTTTATCGGTTGTAGCCTTAACTTGCAAGCAATTAAAACGTAAAGATTGGTAAATTTTGGTAATAAAATAAACAAAAAAACCGTTTGAGATTTCCCTCAAACGGTTTTTCAATTTTTAACTCGATTTAATTAGTTATTGACATACGCTTCTTCGTCACGATCACCTAATGGTTTAAGCTGTGTGAAGAATAAAACTAAACAAAGTACTGTTAAGCCTAAGCCGATGTAAACAGATAATTGATAGTCTAAACCGAAACCGATTTTGTTGTATGCAAGGTAAGTGAAACATACAGTACTGATAAATGCCGCAGGGATTGTACATACCCAGTGGAATTTATTATAACGGTATAAGTACGCTGCTGCAGTCCATAACATAACCATCGCAGTAGTTTGGTTCGCCCAAGTGAAGTAACGCCATAAGATAGAGAAATCCACTTTTGATACGATATAACCAACCACGAATAATGGCACAGCAATAATTAAACGTTTAGCTAAGGTTTTTTGTTCTAAATGGAAAAATTCTGCAATAACAAGGCGTGCTGCACGGAATGCTGTATCGCCTGATGTAATTGGAAGAACAACCACACCTAATACTGCAAAAATACCACCAACAAGACCTAAGAAGTGGATTGAAGAATCATAAACCACTTTAGAAGGCGAACCCGCTTTAATCGCAGCTAACAAATCTGGTAAAGAATCATAGAAACTTAAACCAACTGCACACCATACTAATGCAATCACACCTTCACCGATCATCGCACCGTAGAAAATGAAACGCCCTTCTTTTTCGTTTTCAGTACAACGTGCCATTAACGGACTTTGTGTTGCGTGGAAACCAGATAATGCACCACAAGAGATAGTTAAGAACAAGAGTGGCCATAATGGTAAATCTGCACGGGTTTCAAAGTTTTGGAAGAATTTCTCAAAAGACATACCGTCCACAGAACGATAGAAAGAAATTGGATCTGCTGAGCTAAGATCTGCACTTACTAAACCATATACCATACCTACAGACATAAAGAGTAATAATGCACCGAAGAATGGGTAGATACGACCGATGATTTTATCAACTGGAAGTAATGTCGCAAGAATATAGTAAATGAAGATGATACCAGTCCAAACACTGATAACTGTCGCTTTATCCATACCCCAAACGGTAATACCACCTGCTTCAGCTACTTGATGGATTTCTTCCGCATTGCTAATAGAAATGCTACCTGATGCGGCACCGAACACATCCATTGTAATCGTACCCATTAATTGAGCTGGACTTGCCACGAATACCACACCCACTAATAATAAAAGCACTACCGCTAATACGTTAATGAATGCTTTAACTGGACGACCTAAGTATTTACCTGCAAGATTAGGCATAGATGCCCCGCCATTACGTACACTTAACATTCCGCAGAAATAATCGTGTACCGCACCGGCAAAGATACAGCCAACTACAATCCAAAGCATTGCAACTGGTCCGTATAACGCACCAAGAATTGGGCCAAAAATTGGACCTGTACCTGCAATGTTTAATAATTGAATTAACCAAATCTTAGTTTTAGACATTGGCATATAGTCAACGCCATCATTCATGGTATACGCTGGCGTTTGACGATTTGGATTGATCACAAAAATGCGCTCAATCACTCGACTATAAAAGAAATAACCTGCAAGCAATAACGCCACGCAGAAGAAAAACCACAACATAAAAAATACTCCTCAGGAATAAATGAATACCGAAATTTAGTCATATACTAGACTTCGTCGGCGGTATTCTAAGTGAAAATCATCAAAATCAAAATTTTAATTTCTACAATGTTTCAATTTTGTGATCCATGTCACGTTTATCATTATGTTTTTTTCACTTACAATATGTTCATTAATTTAAATAATGAAAAAAGGATCATCAATGGCTCTCACCCGATGTCCAGAATGTCGTAAAAAAATCAGTGAATCGGCTCAATTTTGTCCTCATTGTGGTTTTTCTTTTAAAGAAGAAGATCTTGAAATTTACAAACAAAAACTTGAACAACAACGTCAACAAAACGCCGAAATTAATCGAAAAAGCACTAAGCTTCACCTTATTTGGTTTGCTATTTTCACCATCGTTATTTTGCTTGCAAGTTGGCTAACTGGGGAATAAAAAGTGCGGTCAAAAAACAATGAGAATTTTGACCGCACTTTATCTTTATTGCTTAGCTACAGATTAATCTTTTATTTTATCTAACAATACGCTCACTACTTTCGGTACGCCCTTCCCTGCTTTTTCTTTTATTGCGATGACTTGCTTACGGACAAAGCCTGTATTGGGATTTGGATCGATCAAGTAAATTGGCGCTTTGCTTGGCGCTTCATTAACTAAGCCATTCGCAGGATACACTTGCAAAGAAGTACCAATCACTAACACGACATCTGCTTGTTCTACGATATCAATTGCTCGCGCTAACATCGGCACCATTTCACCGAAAAAAACAATATATGGACGCATTGGATGCCCATTTGGATCTTTATCTTCCAATTTCTGATCACCAAAACAATCTACGATATAGCTTTCATCAAAGCTACTGCGAGCTTTATTTAATTCTCCATGTAAATGTAAAACGTTTGAGCTTCCTGCACGTTCATGTAAATCATCCACATTTTGCGTGATAATTCTGACATCATAGGCTTTTTCTAATTCAACTAAGGCGAAATGTGCAGCGTTTGGCTTAGCCTCTGCAACATTTTTACGGCGTTGATTATAGAAATCGAGTACTTTCGCGCGATTCTTTTGCAAGGCTTCAGGCGTGCAAACTTCTTCTACTTTATGCCCTGCCCACAAGCCATCTTCCGCTCTAAAAGTTGGAATACCACTTTCGGCACTAATTCCAGCTCCCGTTAATACCACGCAAATTGGTTTCTTTTCCAAAGTCATTTTTCAGGCTCCTTTCTCTTCTAAAATTTCATCAATCTGTCTATCTCTAGCCATCATGCCAAATATATTCCCCGCTTTATAAAGGGGTTGATAAGTATAGCTTTCAATATGTAAGAATGGCTTCTCTGAAAGGCGTTGGAAATATTGTTTTAGCTGTGATTTTGAGCGTAACAACACGTCATATTCGGCTTGAATATGGGCACTCATTGCTTCAATACGCATTTTAAATTCATCACTGAGATAAGGACTGATAATTAAATAGAGCGTTTTGTGTTCGGTTGCTGTTTCATCCACATAAACACAGGCCAAATTAAACACTTGCCATTTATAACGATCTGCAAAAGCACCAATGATTCGGCTTTGATCTTCATTTTCAACTTGCACAAGTGCGGCTGATTTTTTTAAACAATCTTGCAAAATGTCACTTGGTGTAAAAGGTCCACAATCTAAGTAAGAGAGAACACAGTTCCAATTAGCAAATTGTTCCGTACCAAAATGTAAGTGTTTGCCTTCGAATTTATCCGCCCCATTTTTAGTGCGATCATCAATTAAATAATCGCCTTGGTTCAGGTTTTTATGGTG
>CABSXY010000035.1 GCA_902481695.1 uncultured Haemophilus sp.
TCGCATTCCGCGCCGTTAATAATTAAGAGTTTAACTTTCTTTTCAGCCGATTGGATTTTGGCGGCAGTTGGGAATACCGCACCACCTAAGCCAGCAACCCCTGCTTGATAAATACGATCAATGAGTTGTTCGACAGGTTGTGTGAAAAATTCTTCAAGTGGAAATTGCTCACGCCATTTATCCAAGCCATCCGCTTGAATATGAATCATATCCTCGCTTAAACCAGAAGGATGCGGTGCGACGTGTTTTCCGATACATATTACGGTACCAGAAGTTGGGGCATGAACAGGTAAGGTTCTTAAGCCATCACCTTGTGTTAAAGGTTGGCCTTTAAGGACATAATCGCCTTCTTTAACTAATACATTTCCTGCAGTGCCGGCATGTTGTTTAATCGGCACATAAAAATCATGAGCAAGTTCTGATTGCTGAATAGGGGATTGGTTTGATTGAGATTTCATTTCAGGTGGATGAATCCCGCCTTTAAAATCCCAAATTTTGCCGGAGTTAAATCTTGTTAATACATCAGTCATTTGATTCCGACTCCCCAACCACTAATTTTTTCTCGATTTCTGTGGTATTTACGACTGGAATGACTAATTTAGGATCAAACTTCCAGTTCCAATTATCAATATCTTTTTTCACTTTAATCATGGAAATACAATCTGTCGGACAAGGTGCTACGCAAAGTTCACAGCCCGTACAGAGATCAGGAATAATAGTATGCATGGCTTTGTTTGTACCAATAATGGCATCAACGGGGCAGGCTTGAATGCATTTGGTACAGCCAATACACATATTTTCATCAATAAAAGCAACCATTTCTTCAGGTTCAGCGACATCATCCATTGCTGGGACATCAACGCCCATGATTTCGGCAATTTTTACTACCGTCGGACGACCACCTGGCACGCATTTTGTGATAACGTCACCATTGGCAATCGCTTCGGCATAAGGCTTGCAACCAGGATAGCCGCATTGCCCACATTGGCTTTGCGGTAAGATGGCATCAATTTTTTCGACGATAGGATCAGCTTCAACTTTTAATTTAATCGAAGCAAAGCCTAAAATCGCGCCAAAAATTAAAGCGAGAACGGTTACTGAAATTAAGATAAACATTATTTTTTAGTGTTATTCCAAAATAATCCGAGAAAAATCACTGTCACAGTAATAAACATTAAGAGATAAATCATTTTACTAATCCGGCGAAGCCCATAAAGGCGAGAGACATCAAACCGGCCGTAATTAACGCAATAGACGAGCCACGAAACGTAATGGGTACATCTGCAGCGACTAAACGTTCACGTAAGGCGGCAAATAAAACTAAAACTAAACCGAAACCTAAAGACGCACCAAAACCATAAATGACGGATTCTGTTAAATTGTGTGCCAAATTAACGTTTAATAATGCCACACCGAGTACGGCACAGTTTGTGGTAATCAGCGGTAAGAAAATCCCTAATAAGCGATAAAGTGATGGGCTTGTTTTATTGATTACCATTTCGGTAAATTGAACCACAACGGCAATCACCAAAATGAAAACTAAAGTGCGCAAAAATGTAGCATTTAGCGGCATTAAAATATAATTATCGACTAAATAAGAACACAGTGACGCTACGGTTAATACGAATGTCGTAGCAAGTCCCATACCAATCGCCGTTTCAATCTTTTTGGATACGCCCATAAATGGACAAAGTCCTAAAAATTTGACCAAAACAAAGTTATTGATTAATGCGGTGCTGATAATGAGTAGAATGTAATGTGTCATTGCGTCTAAATTTATTTTACATAAGTGGCGTATTATCTCTATTTATCGCACTGAGAACAATAAAAAATTTGGGGTAGTGCGGTCAGTTTTTCCTTTGTTTTTTATTTGGTAATCGATTCTTTCTGACTATGTTGGAAATAGCGATATAGCTGCGGTAGCAACTGAGAAATCAAATTAAGCTGCTGATATGGTAACGCAAAAGCCATATCTGCTTTGGTTTGATTTTCATCCAACTGAATTTCTTTTAGGCTTTGCTCGATATTACCTTGTAGTTTGGCGAAGATTTCAGGACGAAGCTTTTCAATATTTTCCAGCGTATATAAAACCTTTTTCGCGACAGGATAAAAGTCTGCTAAAAATTCTGTAGTTTGCTGTAACTGTGTCATTTTATAGCGATATGCCCCTAAAGCAGAAATATAACTCAACAGAGAATAATTCATTTTTAATAAGTCAAAACCTTCCTGCAAATAAGCTTGATATTTCTTCGGCTCATTATTCATATTGGAAAGCGTTGTACTCAGTGCTGCTGCATATTGATGCGCATTACGGCGTGCAATACGGTATTTCAAATCATCGCTTTTACCAAATTGTAGCTGGCTGATGATGTGCAATAAATATTGTGCATCACTTTGAATCGCTTGACGGCTCACTTTATCGAGTTGCAGATATTTCCAATCCGGCCATAAATAAGAAACGGCAAACCATGCAATGGCTGAACCTAATACGGTATCAATCAGGCGAGGGAAGAGTGCTGATTGTGTGTCAAATCCCATTACATCGAAACTGATCAATACTTGCAAGGTAATAAAGAACGTGGAGAAACTGTAATTATTACTACGGAAAAAGAAAAAGAGCGTACTGGTCACCACCATTAAGCCAAGTTTCATCTCTAATGTTGGATTGAGATATGGCAATAAGGAGCCAATAATTACCCCTAAAATCGTACCAATAATACGCTGGCGTAACCGCACTTTGGTTGCGGAATAGTTTGGTTGACAAACAAAGACCGCGGTAAGCAAAATCCAGTAACCCAAATTAAATTGGAAAAATTCAACAATAGCGCAACACAAAAACACCACGATAGACAAACGCACGGCATGACGGAAAAGTGGTGACTCAAAGGTGAAATTACTTCCAATAACAGACAGAATATTTTTTAATCCTGTAATTTGTTCAGTATGGATCTGTACAGTTTGCTCATTTTCACTGGTTTCTTGCTCAAGCTGACGTAGCTGCCAGTTAATGCTTTGCAGGTTATCAATAAGTGTTTGCAGGGCTAGTAAAACATTGTTTTGATTGGTATGTTCTTTGCTATAAAGCTCAAGAGATTGAATTGTGCCCATTAACGCTTTTTCTACGCGAATATTATAGTGATAAGGCGTATTTTGACGCAGACAAGCCGTAATATCATGACAGGCTTGCGCTTGTAATTCGAGTAAGCGCTGAATGCGGAAAATTAAATCTGTATTTTTGAGTTGTTCCGCAATTTGTCGATAATCAAAATGTGTTGAATTTGCACGCTCATGAATGACTTGCGCAGCAAAATAATAGCGGATCATGCGTTGTGTGCGAACATGGCGATGTTGTCCACGTATACGATAGAAAAGTGCTGTTCTGGCTTGATTGAAAGCCTCCACCACATTGGTGTTTTTCATCGCAAAATTAAGATGTTTTTTCTCGATTTCATCAATTTCATCAGGATCAAAAAATTCTGATTTGGCATCTAAATAATTACCTAATGCACAAAAAGCTTTCGCGACACTTTCTTGGACAGGACGGTTTGGGAAAAAGAGATAGACGATGATGGTCACAATACTGTAGAGCAAAGTACCTAATAAAATCATCACAGGATTGATAAACCAGCTTGCAGAATTTCCCGGTATATAAGTGAGGGTGGTATAAATGGCGACCACCAGCGTACCAAACGCAATGGTACGATAACGTTCCCCCACGGCACCAACCATCGTAAATAAAAAGGTGATGATGGTCATCAACAATACGTATTGAATGGGTTTACCAATATTGAGTTGAACGATAAAGGTTGAAATAGAAAAGGCAATTAATGTGTAAAAAATATTTTTTAATCGTCCGGTAAGACGATTATCTAAATCCACTAAACCGCCTGCAATAATACCCAAAATTAACGGCATGGATTGCGTGGAAATATCAAAAAACCAGACGCCAAACGCTGCGATATTCACTGCAATAAAAATAGGTATTGAAGCGATTACTTTTGCATTAAGCCATTGATTCATGTTGATATCCTTGCTTATTATTTTATAACTAAAAAATGGATGATAAAAAAGTGAGCGGGAAGGCTCACTTCTTTATCAAAGTGCGGTTAAAAAACGATTATTTTTGTTTTTTTGCCCAGTTTAAGAAACGAGTTTGGGTTTCTTTATCTGCTTGTTGGAACCAGTATTGTAATTGTTGTTCAGCAACGTTTTCACCTTGCACAACGACTTTGCCTTTCGCTGCTTTTCCTGATGCAGCAGGCATCATACCTGCTGTAGGTGCCGCTAAAGCTGAAACCGCTGCGGGTGCGTTAGATGCATTATACTCAGCAAGATCATTCACAATATTCGCTGATGGGAATAAACCTTCTTGTTTTAAGGTATCCACTTTAGCATCAATCACATTACCTGATTTTGTTTTAACGGTAATTTGTGGTTGTGCATTAAATTTTTCGCCATCTTCTTGCGAACGAATTTTTTCTGCAGATACGATAACATCATCAGCCGAACCTTTGAAGGTCACAATAATAGGATTAGACTCAAAAAGTCCTTGGCTAGAACCAGTACCGACGATCTCACCTAAACGTACTACAACTTGTTGTGTTTGGTCAGCTTCAGCATTGAATGATTTTTTTTCTTTTAGAAGGGATTTGCTGGCTTTTTGGCCGTTGATTGCAAGAAACTCAAGGTTGGATGAGGTTGTGACCGTACCGGCTAAACTGCTCGCACTGACTGCAAAGGCAACAACACCTAAAGCAAACTGACATAATTTCATAATTACTCCTTTTATTTTTTGAATGAAATTAGATGGTTGTAATGCTATGCTAAATTTTAAAAAATGGGAATAGGAAAGTGCGGTTAATTTTTAAAAAGTTTTTGTAACAAAGGAGCAAATCATGGCAAAACGATTTGTCGTATATGGTCGAGTTCAAGGTGTCGGGTTTCGCTATTTTACGTGGAAAGAAGCAGAGAAAATTGGAATTAAAGGCACGGTAAGAAATTGTGTAGATGGCAGTGTGGAAATTATTGCCGAAGGCAACGATGACCAACTGCAACACTTTTATGATTGGTTAAAAGTCGGGCCAAGAACTGCAAGTGTTGAACGGGTCTTAGTCGATAATATTGAAGATAAACGGTATTCTGACTTTTCGATTATTCATCGTTAAAACTGACCGCACTTTACAGCGTGAATTGATGCTCGTAGAATACGCCGCTTGTTTATAAATAGGGGAAACCATGCGTAATCAAACAAAACTTCATCTTCAACAATTACAACTTGCTATGCAAAAACTTGATTTATGGCAAGCCGTTCCTCCTTCACAAGAAGCCTTTTTAAGTGAAGAGCCTTTTGCTATTGATACTATGTCACCAGAAGAATGGTTGCAATGGATTTTTATTCCAAGAATGTTTGCCTTACTTGAAAGTGGCGCTGAATTACCCTCAAAAATTGCGGTGTCGCCTTATTTAGAGGAAGCGTTTAAAGAAGCAGAAGAAGATTTTTTAGTTGAATTATTAACACCGTTACGTGAATTAGAAGCCTTATTACAAAATCAATAAATGTTAGAAATTTTATATCAAGATGAATATCTTGTCGCTGTCAATAAGCCAGCAGGCATGTTGGTGCATCGTAGTTGGCTTGATACTCACGAAACGCAATTTGTGATGCAAACCTTGCGAGATCAAATCGGGCAGCATGTTTTTCCTATTCATCGATTAGATCGCCCCACATCAGGTGTTTTGCTGTTTGCTTTAAATAGTGAAATGGCGAATTTAATGTGTCAGCAATTTGAACAGAAAACGGTGCAAAAATCTTATTTAGCGATTGTGCGAGGGTATTTGCAAGGAAAAGGGCAGATTGATTATCCTCTTAAAATCCAATTAGATAAGATTGCAGATAAGTTCGCACAAGAAGATAAAGCCCCTCAAGAGGCGGTAACGGATTATGAAGGCTTAAACATTGTGGAAATGCCTTATGCGGTAGGGCGTTATCAAACCACGAGATATTCATTAGTGAAGCTAATTCCCCAAACAGGCAGAAAACATCAGTTACGACGTCACATGAAACATATCTTTCATCCTATTTTAGGGGATACACAATATGGTGATTTGCATCAAAATCGTGCATTGACGGAACATTCAGGCTGTCAGCGTTTATTTTTACATGCCGATACACTTATTTTTGAGCATCCTATCCATTCAACAAAAATTGAAATTAAAGCTAATTTAGATGAGCAATGGATGAAAGTGATGGAATTATTTAATTGGTCTATTTAACGAGAAAAAATAATGTTAGATATTAATTTAACCCATGAACAACAACAAAAAGCAGTAGAACAAATTCAGGAATTAATGGCACAAGGAATTAGTAGCGGTGAAGCCATTCAAATTGTGGCAAAAGCATTACGTGAAATTCATCAAAAAGATGAGAAAGAGACTTCCGATAATAAATAAGTAAAAATTTTGTGATCAATGTATCATTTTTAAAGTTTCCTTGTTGCATAAAAAAATAAAATGTTTGAATATATTTCCAATTGAGGTGATAAGGCATGAGTCTTATTGTTTTTAAGTATTAAGGGCGAAGCCTATAGAGGTCTACTATGGAAATTGGTGTAGTAAAATGGTTTAATAACGCAAAAGGATTTGGATTTATTTCTGCAGAAGGCGTGGATACAGACATCTTTGCACATTATTCAGCAATTGAAATGGATGGTTACCGTTCATTGAAAGCGGGACAACGCGTGCAATTTGAAGTGATTCACGGCGACAAAGGATCTCACGCCACAAAAATTATTCCGATTGCGGAATAGGCGAAACGCTAAAACGTTTCAAAATCTTCTCTATTTAGCATAATCAAAAGCCAAGGTTTCGACCTTGGCTTTTTTTCATCTTATTTATTGAGCAAATTTTTCAAACCAGCTTTCATTGCTGTCATTTGGCTTTCATATAATGCTTTGCTTTCACGTTCATCAATCATATAAGTGATGGTTTCAGAAAGCGTCATTTTCATTTTTCTTGAATATTTAGACAAACGAAGCCAAACGCCATATTCTAAATCAATAGACTTTTTCTTCGTTGATTGTTTTTCTGCATTAAAAAAGCGTTTACGTCTTGCACGAATAGCCTGATCAAGCTTAATAGGTAAATCAAGAGAAAGGTGATTTTTAATCCATTCCTCGATTTTTTCAGGATAATTCTGACATTCTATTAATTCTTGAACTTTGCTTTCTTCTAAGCTTTTTTCTTCATAACGGGTAATTTTTTCCCCTTCGCGATGTTTGCGAATAAGATAAATCCATTTCCAGTTTGCTTCTTGGTTTTCTAATTTTTGGTATTTCATCGTTTTATTATACTTTTTAGTGACGTGGTAACCTCATAAATATACGCGCTTTAAACAAAATTTTCCAGTAGATTTTTATAACAGATTTTCAGTCAGTGTGAAGTGTGCGATAATACCGCCAATTTAATTAAAGCGAGATATGTCGTGACTTCAACATCTTCGGAACAAGCCTTAAATTGGCAAGCCTTACAACCAGAATTATCGATTACTGAACTTTCAGCTGAAAAGGCTGATTTTTGGTCATTACAAAAACATGCCACAAAAGCGATTTCTTTATTCTTAAAACAACCTCGTCGTTCTTTGTTAGTTTTAAAAGCAGATGATCAAGCAGAATATGCCGATTTATTAGCAGAACTTATTCGCCAAGAACAGCCAAAAGAGCGGTCAGTTTTTGGGGTGAATTATGTGGTTGAGCAGGGAGATTCTTTTTCTTTCCCTCACATTTATACCGAGCCAGCTCAATCTCTCGCTGATAATTTTGCCGCACAAGGTGATGTGCTGAAGGCATTACATGCCGATCAATTTAGCCTTTTTGGTAGTGTGCGTGTTCATCCGAGTTCGCAAGATATTTTGCTTACGCCGGGTTTAGTCCATCAAGCCAATGGGGGCGTTTTGATTTTGAGCGCAGCAACGATGCTAAGCCAATTTGATTTATGGCAACGCTTAAAACATATTTTACAAACGCAAACTTTTGATTGGTATTCAGCCCATCCATTTAAAACCTTGCCTTGCGATATTCCAAGTTATCCACTTAATTTAAAAGTAGTGATTTTAGGCAACCGTACTGAAATTGCGACCTTAGGTGAGTTAGAAGAAGATCTTTATAGCTTGGCTGATTACGCGGAAATTGAAAGCTATTATTCTGTTGCACAACCGAAAACACAAGAAAATTGGGCTAATTATGTGTTGGCATTAGCCTCAAAATATGAGCTCGATTTAGATTTAACTGCATTAAATAAACTCTATCAGTTATTGGTGCGTGAGAGTGAAGATCGCTTTTTAATTAACATTTCACCGTTAAAAATAACAGAAATGTTGCTTAATGCCGCGACGTTGTCACAAAAACAAACCTTAAGCGCGGTTGATTTTGAGCAAGCTTTTAAACAAAAGAACGAACAGCATGGTTTCTTACGTGAACGCACTTATGCAGATATTCTCAATGAACAAATTTATGTGGAAACCAACGGTGAAATTGTTGGGCAAATTAATGGCTTGTCTGTGATTGAATATCCAGGCACCCCCGTTTGTTTCGGTGAACCTTCTCGTATCAGTTGCTTAGTGCAGTTTGGTGATGGTGAAGTCGTGGATGTGGAGCGTAAAAACGAATTAGCGGGCAACCTACACGGGAAAGGCATGATGATTTCTGAAGCGTGCTTGGCAAGTATCTTAGAGTTGCCATCACAGTTACCATTTTCTGCGTCTTTAGTATTTGAACAGTCCTATGGGGAAATTGATGGTGACAGTGCGTCTCTAGCTATTTTCTCCGTATTAGTCAGCGCGTTATCTGATTTGCCATTGCCACAAAATATTGCGATTACCGGTACTATTGACCAATTTGGTCTAGTGCATGCAGTAGGTGGAGTGAATGATAAAATTGAAGGATTTTTCACTATTTGCCAACGTCGTGGTTTAACGGGTAAACAAGGGGTGATTATTCCTGCAACAACAATTCAGCAATTAAGTTTATCTGATGAAGTGGTTGAGGCGGTGAAAAATGAGCAGTTCTTTATCTATCAAGTCGAAGATATTTATCAAACAGCTAAAATTCTATTTGACCGCGATTTATTGGAAGAGAAAGAAGAATATGCGAAGGGCAAAGAACCTATTGCGCGTTTAATTCAAAATCGAATTGCTTTCCGTTCGGAAACGCCGAAAAAAAGCTGGTTAGATTTCTTTAAATCTTAATTTCTTAAAAGCGAACCTTGTGTTCGCTTTTCTTTTATCTTAATTTCACTGACTGATCCGACAAGTTGAGCTAACAAGTGTTCGCTGTTTACATTTCTTATAAATCCCCATAGAATCCTTACTTATTGGTTGTAACCAAGCAAAACTATATATACAAGGAAATAAAAAATGGAAAACACCTGTACACCAAACATTAAAAGCAGCTACACCTATGAAGATTTATTAGCTTCTGGTCGTGGTGAATTATTTGGTAAAGAAGGCCCGCAACTTCCAGCACCAACGATGTTGATGATGGATCGTATTGTAAAAATGACCGAAGACGGCGGTGCGTTTGGTAAAGGGTATATTGAAGCGGAATTAGATATTCATCCAGATTTACCGTTTTTCGGTTGCCACTTTATTGGTGACCCAGTCATGCCAGGCTGCTTAGGTTTAGATGCGATGTGGCAATTAGTCGGTTTCTTCCTTGGCTGGGTTGGCGGTAAAGGTAAAGGCCGTGCATTAGGCGTAGGTGAAGTGAAATTTACCGGACAAATCTTACCAACTGCGAAAAAAGTGGTTTATCGCATCAATATGAAACGCGTAATTAATCGCAAATTAGTGATGGGAATGGCTGATGGTGAAGTGGAAGTAGATGGTCGTGTTATCTACACCGCAACTGATTTAAAAGTTGGCTTATTCCAAGATACATCAAGTTTCTAATTCAAATAAACACAACATCATATAAAAATAATAGCCCGATTCATTCGGGCTTTTCTTTTTCTATTCTTCGTCAATGATATCGACAAATTCGGCATTCAGTAATTTAGCCAAATCTTGTGGGGCTAATTCGACGCTTAATCCACGTTTTCCACCAGAAACAAAAATCGTATCAAACTCAAGTGCGGTCGAATTTATCACTGTTTTTACACGTTTCTTTTGACCTAATGGACTAATGCCACCGACTAAATATCCTGTGCTTTTTTGTGCCGCATCTTTATCGGCCATTTCCACTTTTTTGACACCAATTGATTTTGCCGCTTTCTTTAAACTCAACATATTTGCCGTGGAAAGCACAAAACACGCTAATTTTTTCTGATCACCATTTTCAGCGACTAAAAGTGTTTTAAAGGATTGGTGCGGATCAAGCCCAAGTTTTTCAGCGGCTTCATCGCCAAAATGCGTATTGTTAGGGTCATGATCATAGGTATGGAGAGTAAAAGGAATTTTATTTTTCTTTAGTAAATCAATTGCCGGTGTCATCTGATTTCCTTATGTATTTATGCGTCTTTTTTCTGTAGAATGAATCGGTTTAGAACATTGTACAGCGGAGAGAAAAATGGACGCAAGCCTAAATATTACTATTGCAGCAGAATTTGATCTATGTGAAAAAATTGCCGAAGCCCTTGAACAAAGTGAGCTAGATGTAGGCAAGGTTTCAATTGTAGAAATTTATCCTTTTGAAGAAGAGCAAGCGGTGCGTTTTCGCAATAAAGCCGTTGCTCAATTAGCCACTGATGAGATTGAGTGGGATAGCGTTAATTATCTTTTCTTCGCTGGCCAAATTGACCAAGCCCCCTTATTAGCTCAAGCCGCAGAAAGTGGCTGTGTGGTGATTGATTTAAAAGGGATTTGCTCTGCATTGTCTGATGTCCCTGTTGTTATCCCAACAATCAATGAAGAAAATCTGACTGAATTAAGACAACGTAACATTGTGAGTTTACCCGATCCACAAGTGAGTCAATTAGCTTTATCTCTATTACCAATTATTCAACAAACAAATTTAACTCAAGTGTTTGCAACGTCACTTTTACCGGCTTCTTATACAGATGGTGAAACCGTGAATAAACTTGCAGGACAAACCGCTCGTTTACTGAATGGTATGCCATTGGAAGAAGGTGAAACCCGTTTTGCCTTTGATGTGTTTCCACAACAAGCGGCTCATTTAAATCTGCAATTACAAAAAATCTTTCCACAGTTAGACAATGTCATTTTTCACCAAATTCAAGTGCCTGTCTTCTACGGCATGGCACAAAAAGTGACCGCACTTTCAGATTATGAATTTGATTTCCAACCACAACAAAGCGAATTGATTGAATTACACGATAGTCTTATTACGCCCGTGATTAATGGTGAAAACGAAAATGGTGAAGACAGCGTAAAATTGCATATCAGCCAACAAAGTGCGGTCGAAAATGGTATCGAATTTTGGACGGTAGCTGATGAGCAACGTTTCAATATTGCCTTGTTAGGTGTGAAATTACTTGAGTCGATTTATCACCAAGGTTATTAATTTAAGTTAAGGGGAAGACAATGCAACAATCTTTACTTGAACGCCTTTTTTCCATTAAAGAAAAGGGCAGTACGACCAAAACCGAAATTATTGCTGGTATCACCACCTTCTTTACTATGGTGTACATCGTGTTTGTGAACCCATCCGTATTAGGTGATGCGGGAATGGATAAGCAAGTTGTTTTTGTGACCACTTGTTTAATTGCCGCGCTCGGCACCATTGCGATGGGGTTATTCAGTAATTTACCTATCGCCCTTGCACCTGCAATGGGGCTCAATGCGTTCTTTGCTTATGTAGTCGTTGGCAAGCTCGGTTATTCTTGGGAAGTGGGCATGGGCACTATTTTCTGGGGCTCGATTGGTTTATTTGTTCTCACCCTATTCCAAATCCGTTATTGGTTAATGGCGTCTATTCCGCTTTCATTGCGCGTGGGAATTGGTGCAGGCATCGGCTTTTTTATTGCCTTAATTGGCTTTAAAAATATGGGATTGGTTGTAGCGAATCCTGCAACCTTAGTGGCATTAGGCAATTTACATGATCCTAAAATTCTGCTTGGCGTATTAGGTTTCTTTATTATCGTCGTTTTAGCTGCACGTAATATTTTCTCTGGTGTCTTAATTTCTATCGCGGTAGTCACTGGATTAGCGCTTTTAATTGATGAGCAAGTCACGTTCCACGGTATTGTTTCTATGCCACCAAGTTTAGATGCAGTTGTAGGGAAAGTGGATATTGCTGGTGCTTTAGATACCGCTTTGCTTGGCATCATTTTCTCTTTCCTTTTAGTTAACTTATTTGACTCATCAGGCACCTTATTAGGTGTGACCGATAAAGCAGGTTTCAGCGATGAAAAAGGTCGTTTCCCAAAAATGAAACAAGCCCTTTATGTAGATAGTGTGAGTGCGGTAGTAGGTTCTTATATCGGCACATCTGCTATCAGTACCTATATCGAAAGTGGCGCTGGGGTTTCAGTTGGTGGTAGAACAGGTTTAACGGCGGTGACAGTCGGGGTTTTATTCTTACTCACTATTTTCTTTTCACCACTTGCTAGTGTGGTACCAGCTTATGCAACCGCAGGGGCATTAGTTTATGT